>NZ_MTWR01000029.1:0-33564 GCF_001998165.1 Helicobacter pylori
TGTATTAGTTAGATGCTGAACTTATTGGATAAAACCTGCTTAAGTTAAATTGATCCCATTCTGTTATAAAATATAAAAAATCAAATCTTAAAGGAAAATCATGCAAGAAAATCAAACCATTCCTTTTAAATGCCCCGAGTGTCAAGCGCCAATTAATGTGAGTGAAGCGCTATACAAACAGATTGAGCAAGAAAATCAAAATAAGTTTTTAGCCCAACAGAAAGAGTTTGAAAAAGAAGTGAATGAAAAAAGAGTGCAGTATCAAAGCTATTTCAAAAATTTAGAACAAAAAGAAGAGGCCCTAAAAGAGCGAGAGAGGGAACAAAAGGCTCAATTTGATGATGCGGTCAAACAAGCGAGTGCTTTAGCTTTGCAAGATGAAAAGGCTAAGATCATTGAAGAAGCCAGAAAAAACGCTTTTTTAGAGCAGCAAAAAGGCTTGGAATTGTTGCAAAAAGAATTAGAGGAGAAGTCCAAACAAGTTCAGGAATTGCACCAAAAAGAAGCGGAAATTGAAAGGCTAAAAAGAGAAAATAACGAAGCAGAGAGCCGATTGAAAGCGGAAAATGAAAAAAAATTGAATGAAAAATTGGATTTGGAGAGGGAAAAAATAGAAAAAGCTTTGCATGAAAAAAATGAATTGAAATTCAAGCAGCAAGAAGAGCAATTAGAAATGTTAAGAAACGAGTTGAAAAACGCTCAAAGAAAGGCAGAATTAAGCTCACAGCAATTCCAAGGCGAGGTGCAAGAATTAGCGATTGAAGAGTTTTTGAGGCAAAAATTCCCCCTAGATAGTGTTGAAGAAATCAAAAAAGGGCAAAGAGGGGGCGATTGCATTCAAGTGGTGCACACTAGGGAATTTCAAAATTGCGGGAAAATTTATTATGAGAGCAAACGCACTAAAGAATTTCAAAAAGCTTGGGTTGAAAAGCTTAAAAGCGACATGCGAGAGATTGGGGCTGATGTGGGGGTCATTGTGAGCGAAGCACTGCCTAAAGAGATGGAGAGGATGGGGTTATTTGAAGGGGTGTGGGTGTGTTCGTTTGAAGAGTTTAAGGGGTTGAGCGCGGTGTTAAGAGAGGGGGTTATTCAAGTGAGTTTGGCTAAAAAGAGTCAGGAAAATAAGGGCGATAAAGTGGATTTGCTCTATCGTTATTTGACAAGCTCTGAATTTTCTATGCAAGTGAATGCGATTATAGAGGGGTTTGAACAATTGAGAGCGGATTTAGAAAGCGAAAAACGCGCGATGGCTAGGATTTGGAAAAGCAGGGAAAAACAAATTGACAAAGTGTTTGAGGGCACGATTAACATGTATGGCTCTATCAAGGGCATTGCGGGTAATGCGATAGGGCAAGTGAAAGCGTTAGAGCTTGGGTATGATGGGGAAGATTTAGAAGATTAGTTTTAGTGGTGTGCGTTGAGATAATATTATATTAGGAGAAAATATGGGCAATAAAGATCATAGTAAAGGTTCAAGTTGGCATAAATGGGATTTGCATGTGCATACGCCATATACATATTCAAATAAGGAGTATCAATGTTGTGAAGAGGAGTTTATACAAAAACTATGCGATAGCCAAATTGATTGTATTGGATTAACGAACTATTTTAAGTTTAATGAGAAAGAATTTGATTTAAAAGAAAAAATAGAAAAGAAAGACATCAAGGTTTTTATAATTTAGAAGTTAGGCTGGATTATCAAAATAAGGAAGATCAGTGTTTGGATTTCCATATTATTTTTTCAGATAAGGTTACACAACAAGAAATAGACAATTTTTTAAGGAATGCAGATGCCAATGTTGGTGGAACTGAGAAAAAACTTGCAGATTTAGAAAAAGATGATTTTGATAAAGCGGTAGTTAATTTTGATCAATTGTTGGAATGTTTAGAGAAAGAGTCTTTAAAATTGAGAGGAAAGTATTTATTAGGGTTTTTATCAAGAGGGCATGGCAGTATTGAATGTGAGTTTCTTGAAAAAGGTGGTCGCAATGAGACTATCTATCAAAAAATTATTAATAAGTCGCATTTTTTAATCCACTCATCAAATAACCAAGAAAATCTTAAAAAGGATAGAGAATTTTGGCTTAAACATAACAAACCTCTCTTACAGAGTAGCGACGCCCACCAAGAGGAGCAAATAGGGCAAAAATACACTTGGATAAAAGCAGAAAAAGCCTTTGAGGGGTTAAAACAAATTATTTATGAGCCAGAAACAAGAGTGAGTATTAACGAAAATAAACCTCAAGATCCTTTGTATAAGATAAATAGTGTAGGAGCACTTTATTGCAATTGATAGCTTCAGCAATTAAAGAGGAAAGTTTTGTTAAAGGCTTAAAACATGAAACTATTAAAAAATATATAGAGATACAGCCAAATATAAACATAGTGGATAGCGTAGAGTATTTAGCTCAAAATGAAGTAGAGGAATTTGCTACTAATGTTTCAAAATTCACAGAGGCTATTTTTAACCGAATAGATAGCAAGTCAAGTGGAACACTTAAGGAGTTAGAAAAGCAAATCAAAGAAAGCATTGAAAAATTTGATGAGCAAATTAGATATTGGCAAGAAAAGACCAAACTAGAAGAACAACTAAAAGAGAGCGAAAAAATAAGAAAGAAATACCAAAGCATTATAGATGCTTTTACAGATAAAAACTATTTGGACAAAAAAGACAAATTGCAAAAAAAACACAAAGCACTAATTGATTTAGAACAATTTAAAGTGGGGTTTTGGACTTTTATTGAAGAATTAAAACGGGTTGTGAATTTTAATTCAAAAGAAAACATGGAAGAAAAAAATAGCTATGATAAAGTCTATAACCAACTCAAACAAAATATTTGTAAGAAACTTGAACAGATAGATATAAATATAAAAAACGGGTGTTTTAAAAGCGATGAGGAGAACATAAGAACGCTAAAAACAGAACACGAAGCATTGAGCCAAGAGATTGGGGAATTTCTTAAAGAAAAAGGCGTGAGCGATGAAAGTATAGGAGATATTAGAAACGCTAACTACCATTTGGCAAACATAAAAATGGATATTAATGGTTTAGAGCATGAAATAAAAGAAATTGCTAACAAAATAGAGGGTTTTTCTTATGGAGATATTGATAAAAATATTGAAGAATTTAAAGATCAAATCAATGAGAAATTAAGCAAAATCAATTCGGCTTTTGAAGAAATTTCAAAAAATCACAAAGAAGTGAAACCAATTACCATAGAATATCGTTTGAATGAAGATATTTTTGAAGAGGTTTTTGAGGATTTTGATAAGTTGGTGGATAAGGGTTTTAATACCCAAAGACACCAATCAAAAATCAAGGAATATTTAAAAGAAATTGAATTAAAAAATGTTACAGGTATGCAACACGCAGAATTTATAGAAAGGCTTGATAGTCTAATTGAAAATAAAAAAGCGGCATTTTATGAAACCATGAAGGATATATTTGATAGAGAAATTCATTTTCAAATCTATCGGCTTCTCATTCTCAAACATTTAAGGAATGTTGAAAAATATAAAATTTTTGAAGTCCGTTATGACAAAAGAGTTTTAAACAAGACTTCCTTTGGGCAAAAATGCACTGCTGTATTGGTTGTCCTTTTATCTTTAGGGAATAACCCCATCATCATTGATGAGCCAGAAGCGCACTTGGATAGCACCTTAATCGCTAATTATTTAGTTACTTTAATTAAAAAGCAGAAACAAAAAAGACAAATTATTTTTGCCACCCATAACGCTAATTTTGTTTTGAACGCTGATGCAGAGCTAATTATTCAGTTAAAAAATGAGAATAATAAGATAGTTGCGCAGTCTTTTATGATTGAGAGCGATGCATATAGAGATGATTTATTGAAATTAGAGGGGGGCGAAGAAGCTTTTAAGAATAGAGAAAGAAAGTATGGTATTACAAAAGATAAAAATTAAGGGTTGGTAACATGCGCATCGTATTTATGGGAACGCCGGGGTTTGCTGAAGTGATCTTAAGGGCGTTAGTTGGAGATAAAGACATAGAAGTGGTGGGGCTATTCACTCAAAGGGACAAACCTTTTGGGCGCAAAAAAGAATTGAAAGCCCCAGAGACTAAAACATACATTTTGGAAAATCATTTAAATATCCCCATTTTCCAGCCGCAAAGTTTGAAAGAGCCTGAAGTTCAAATCTTAAAAGACTTGAAGCCTGATTTTATCGTGGTAGTGGCTTATGGTAAGATTTTGCCTAAAGAGGTTTTAGCCATCGCTCCTTGCATCAATTTGCATGCGTCGTTATTGCCTAAATACAGGGGGGCTTCGCCCATTCATGAGATGATACTCAATGATGATAAGATCTATGGCATAAGCACCATGCTTATGGATGTGGAGTTGGATAGCGGGGATATTTTAGAAAGTGCTTCTTTTTTGAGAGAAGATTATTTGGATTTAGACGCTTTAAGTTTAAAATTAGCGCATATGGGAGCAACTCTACTTCTTTCAACGCTCAAAAATTTCTCTTCCATCACAAGAAAGCCTCAAGATCACATGCAGGCTAGTTTTTGTAAAAAAATCACCAAAGCCGATGGTTTAGTGGGTTTTAAAGACGCTAAAAATTTGTTTTTAAAATCGCTTGCGTTTAAATCTTGGCCAGAAATCTTTTTAGAAAGTAACCTTAAGCTTTTAGAAGTGGGGTTGGTGGAGAATGAAAAGAGCCACAAGGAAGGCGAGATTTTAGAAATTGATGAAAAAGGCGTTCTTGTGGGTTGTTTGAAGGGTAGCGTGCGTATAGCAAGGTTGCAAGCGGTGGGTAAAAAGCCTTTGAAAGCGAAGGATTATTTGAATGGCAAGCGTTTGAAAATAGGCGGTATTTTGGCATGAGACAATGTGAAAAAAGGGTTTTTGATAGTTTGCCTTCCACGCAAACTTATCTTTTAGAAAAACTTAAAAACGATGCACTCAAAGCCCCTGTTTTGATTGTGGCTAAAAACCAAAGCGCTGGGATAGGCAGTAGGGGGAATATTTGGGAGGGCACAAAAAGCGCTTTGACTTTTTCGCTCGCTTTAAACGCAAGCGATTTGCCTAAAGATTTACCCATGCAAGCGAACGCTTTGTATTTGGGGTTTTTATTTAAAGAAGTTTTAAAAGAATTAGGCTCTCAAACCTGGCTTAAATGGCCTAACGACTTGTATTTAGGGGGTCAAAAAATAGGGGGCGTGCTGGTTAATGTTTATAAAGGCATGCGGGTGTGCGGCATTGGCGTGAATAGGGTTTCAAAGAAATGGGCATGTTTAGATATTGGCGCGAGCGACGATTGGATTATAGAGGGCTTTTTAAAAAAAATAGAAGAAAATCTTTTTTGGGGGGAAGTTTTAAGTAAGTATGCGTTAGAATTTCACAGAAGCAACTCTTTTAGCTTCCATAATGATTGCAATGAAGCGGTGAGTTTGAAAGATGCGGAATTGTTAGAAGACGGCCGCATTTGTATTAAAGGTAAGATTTATGATAGGATGTGAGTATGATGAGTGAAATCATTGCAGTGGCTAATCAAAAAGGGGGTGTGGGCAAAACGACAACAGCGGTTAATTTATCGGCTTCTTTAGCGGTGCATGAAAAAAAAATCTTGTTGATTGATTTTGACCCTCAAGCCAACGCCACTTCAAGCTTGGGTTTTAGGCGCGATAAAATTGATTATGATATTTATCATGTGCTGATTGGCCGTAAGCAAATTTCTCAAGTGATCTTAAAAACCCAAATGCCTTTTTTGGATCTAGTGCCTTCTAATTTGGGTTTGGCCGGGTTTGAAAAAACCTTTTATGACAGCCAAGATGAGAATAAACGAGGCGAGCTCATGCTCAAAAACGCCTTAGAGAGCGTGGTGGGACTTTATGATTATATCATTATTGATTCCCCGCCAGCTCTAGGGCCTCTCACGATCAATTCGCTTTCAGCAGCCCATTCGGTGATCATTCCTATCCAATGCGAATTTTTCGCCCTTGAAGGCACTAAATTATTGCTCAACACCATTAGAATGCTGCAAAAAAGCACGAATCCTAAGCTCAAAATCAGAGGTTTTTTACCCACAATGCATGTCCCTCAACTCAATTTGACAAAAGGGGTTTTAGCGGAATTGTTCAAGTATTTTGACTCAGAGTTTTTTAGAGATTCAGCTACAGGAGAGTATATTATGATCCCTAAAAGCGTGAAACTAGCGGAATCGCCTAGTTTTGGTAAGCCCATCTTGCTCTATGATATTAAATCTAATGGCAGTATCGCTTATCAAAAATTAGCTCAAAGCATTCTTCAAGGGTAGCATATGGCAAAAAATAAAGTGTTGGGTAGGGGTTTAGCGGATATTTTCCCTGAAATCAATGAAGTGTATGAGCAGGGGCTGTATGAAAGAGCGAATCGGGTTGTGGAGCTTGGTATTGATGAGGTGATGCCCAATCCTTACCAGCCCAGGAAGGTCTTTAGCGAAGATTCTTTAGAAGAATTAGCGCAATCCATTAAAGAACATGGTTTGTTGCAACCGGTTTTGGTGGTGAGTGAGAACGGGCGTTACCATTTGATCGCCGGTGAAAGACGCTTAAGAGCGAGCAAATTGGCTAAAATGCCTACGATTAAGGCGATTGTTGTGGATATTGGGCAAGAAAAAATGCGTGAAGTCGCGTTGATTGAAAATATCCAGCGAGAAGATTTGAATCCCCTAGAGTTGGCTAGATCATATAAAGAATTGCTTGAAAGCTATCAAATGACTCAAGAAGAGCTGTCTAAAATCGTTAAAAAATCCCGAGCCCATGTGGCTAATATCATGCGTTTATTGACGCTCTCTTCTAAGGTTCAAAACGCTCTTTTAGAAGAAAAAATCACTTCAGGGCATGCAAAAGTCTTGGTGGGTTTAGATGAAGAAAAACAAGAATTGATCTTAAATTCCATCATAGGGCAGAAACTCAGCGTGCGCCAAACAGAAGATTTAATGCGTGATTTTAAAATAAACGCAAATTTTGACAATAAAAAACATGGTTTCAAGGAAACCCAAACGCTTATTGCTGAAGATGAATTAGAGCGCTTTAATCAAAGTTTGTGGGATCGTTACAAGCTTAAAGCGGCTTTGAAAGGGAATAAAATCATTTTACGATGTTATGAAAATTCTCTTTTAGAGGCTTTTATGAAAAAAATGATGTCTTAACGCTTGAATATCCTCAAATTTTAAGCGATTTTTTGTTAGGATAGAGTTAATGTTTTTATAACAAATGCGAGTTTCAAATATTTTTAGGTTTTTAGGAAAGAAATAGGCTATGAATATATCGGTTAACCCCTATTTAATGGCGGTTGTTTTTATAGTGTTTGTGTTGTTGTTGTGGGCGATGAATGTTTGGGTGTATAGGCCTTTGTTGGCTTTTATGGATAACAGACAGGCAGAGATAAAGGATAGCTTGGCTAAAATCAAAACGGATAATGCCCAAAGCGTGGAGATTGGCCATCAGATTGAGACTATTCTTAAAGAAGCTGCTGAAAAGCGCAGAGAAATGATAGCAGAAGCGATTCAAAAAGCCACAGAGTCCTATGACGCTGTGATCAAGCAAAAAGAGAACGAACTCAATCAAGAGTTTGAAGCGTTTGCAAAGCAATTACAAAATGAAAAGCAAGTCTTAAAAGAGCAGTTGCAAGCGCAAATGCCGGTATTTGAAGACGAGTTAAACAAGCGTGTGGCTATGGGTTTAGGGAGTTGATGGATGTTTTTAGTTAAAATGGTGTTAGGGTTTTTGATCCTTTTAAGCCCTTTGTGCGCTACTGGATTGGATATTTCACAAACAGATATTATAGAGCGTTCTTTAAATTTCCTTTTATTTGCGGGGATTTTGTGGTATTTTCTGGCTAAAAAACTGCGTTCATTTTTGCGCTCCAAAAGCCTTGAAATCTCCAAACGATTAGAAGAGATTCAAGCCCAACTCAAGGTGAGTAAAGAAAACAAGAAAAAACTCTTAAAAGAATTAGAGCAAGCCAAAGAAAAAGCGGAATTAATCATTTCTGATGCGAATAAAGAAGCTTACACGATCACGCAAAAATACGAATTGCAAACCAAAATGGATGTGGAAAATTTGATCAAAAATTCTAAGGCGTTGATGGATTTAGAAGTTAAAAAGATCAAAAGGGAGCTGGTTGAAAGCGTTTTTAAAGATCTAAGAGAGAGCAAAAAAGTCTCTTTCAATGCACAAGATTGCGTGAATATTTTGAAACAAAGGCTTTAAATGCAAGATTTAAAAGTGATCGCTAATCATTATACTAAAGCGTTGAAAAACCACACTAAAGGCGATTTAGCGTTATTGGAAGAAATCATTATGGGGCTTAAAAATGCAGTAGAAGCCATAAAATTGCACAAACTCAACCGGGTGTTAGCCCATGTTTCTTTAAAAGTGAAAAAAGAGATTGTGTTTGAAATCTTAGAAAGAATAACTTCCACAAAAGCATGTTCAGTGTTAAAGCCTGTAATGGAAGTGGTGTTAAAAAATAACAGGCTTGAGATGCTAGAATTGATCACCGAAGAGCTGTCTTTTGATTCTAAAAAGACTTTAGAAGCCACGCTTTTAGTCCCACAAAAGCTTGAAAATAATGAACTAGAAGCCGTGCAGCAAAAATTGCAAGCGCGTTTTAACGCTCCTATAGAAATCGCTCAAGACACTTGGTCTAAAAAAGGGGTTTCTTTGAGCGTTTCAAGCCTGGATTTAGAAATAGGCTTTTCTAAAGAAGATATTTTAAAGAAAATAGAAAAACAGGTTATTCAATCTATTTAATCAATCTAAGGAGATAAAGATAATGTCCCAACTAAAATTGGAAGAAATCAGCTCGGTTATTGAAGAAAAAATCAAGAATTTTGAACTTGATTGCGATATGGCTGAAGTAGGAAAAGTCGTTTCATACGCTGATGGTGTGGCTAAGGTTTATGGCTTAAATGGTGTGATGTCGTATGAAGTGCTGGAGTTTGAAACAGGGGATAAAGGCGTTGCGGCTAACTTAGAAGAAGATAGCGTTGGCGTGATTGTATTTGGTTTTGGCAACAATATTAAAGAGGGGGCTAGCGTTAAGCGCACGAAGAGTTTGATGAAAGTTCCTGTGGGCGATGCGGTTGTGGGGCGTGTGTTGAACGCTTTGGGTGAGCCTATTGATGGCAAGGGTGAGATAGAAACGAATGAGTTTAGCCTCATCGAGCAAAAAGCCCCGGGCATTATGGACAGAAAATCGGTGCATGAGCCTTTGCAGACGGGCATTAAAGCCATTGATGCGTTGGTGCCTATTGGGCGCGGGCAAAGGGAATTGATCATTGGGGACAAGCAAACCGGTAAAACCACCGTAGCGATCGATGCGATCATTAACCAAAAAGGGCAAAATGTGATCTGTATCTATGTGGCTATTGGGCAAAAAGAATCCACTGTCGCGCAAGTGGTCCGCAAATTAGAAGAATACGGAGCGATGGAATACAGCGTCGTGATCAACGCTTCGGCTTCCGATTCAGCTGCGATGCAATATTTAGCCCCTTATTCAGGTGTGGCTATGGGGGAATACTTTAGAGATCATGCCCGCCATGCCCTAATCATTTATGATGATTTGAGTAAGCATGCTGTCGCTTACAGAGAGATGTCTTTGATTTTGAGAAGACCCCCAGGTAGGGAGGCTTTTCCTGGAGATGTGTTTTATATCCACTCACGGCTTTTAGAAAGAGCGGCTAAACTTTGCGATGAAAAGGGTGCGGGTTCTTTGACCGCGCTCCCTATTGTGGAAACTCAAGCGGGCGATGTTTCAGCTTATATCCCTACGAATATCATTTCTATTACAGACGGGCAAATTTTCTTAGAAACGGATTTGTTTTATTCAGGGATCCGCCCGGCTATTAATGTGGGCTTGTCGGTTTCAAGGGTTGGAGGGGCCGCTCAAATCAAAGCGACCAAGCAGGTTTCAGGGACTTTGCGCCTGGATTTAGCGCAATACAGAGAGTTGCAAGCCTTCACGCAATTCGCTTCTGATTTAGATGAAGCGAGTAAAAAGCAATTAGAAAGGGGGCAACGCATGGTAGAAGTGTTGAAACAAGCCCCTTATTCGCCCTTGCCTATTGAAAAGCAAGTGGTCATTATTTATGCTGGGGCTAAAGGCTTTTTAGATAGCGTGAGCGTGAAAAAAGTCGTGGATTTTGAAGAACAACTGCACCCTTTCTTGGAAGCAAAATACCCCCAAGTTTTAGAAGAGATCCACACTAAAAAAGTGCTAGATAAGGATTTAGAAGCCATGCTAAGAAAAGTCTTAGAGGAATTTAAGCTCACTTATAGCGAGTAGGAGACGGCTAGAATATGGCGAATTTAAGAGACATTAGAAAGAAAATTGGAAGCGTTAAAAACACGCAAAAAATCACGCATGCGATGAAACTCGTTTCCACTTCCAAGCTAAGAAAAGCTGAAGAAGTTGCAAGAAATTCCAGAGCGTATGCACTGAAACTAGACGCTGTGTTTGATGATGTGCTATCCAAGATGAAAAATCAAGGGATTGAAGACATTCAAAGCAAGTATTTTAGGGAACTAGAAAGACTTGAAATCAAAAAAGTGGATATTATTTTTATCACAGCCGATAAGGGGCTTTGTGGGGGCTTTAACACCAATACCATTAAAAAAGTTTTAGCATGCACGAATGAATACAAAGAAAAAGACATTAAAGTGCGTTTGCGCGGTATTGGTAAAAAGGGTAATGAGTATTTTAGCTTTAACGGGATAGAGGTTTTAGACAAGATCAATAATTTGAGTTCTATGCCTAATTATGAACGCGCGCAGGAATTCATGAAAAAAGTGGTAGAGGATTATTTGAGTGGGAAAACCGATAAGGTGATCATCATTCATAATGGCTTTAAAAACATGATCACTCAAGAAATAAGAGTCAAAACAATTTTGCCTATTGGGTATAAAATCATCCACCAAAACCCCCAGCCTAGTGAGACGCAAGAGACCATTACCAGTGAGCCAAGCGGGAGTGAAGATGAAATTTTAGACTCTTTAGCAGAAAAATATGTGGAGTATAGTTTATACTACGCTTTGATTGATTCTTTGGCCGCAGAGCATAGCGCTAGAATGCAGGCTATGGATACAGCGACGAATAACGCTAAAGACTTGGTTAAGACTTTAACCATTTCTTATAATAAAGCCAGACAAGAGGCGATTACGACCGAGCTAGTAGAAATCAATGCTGGTGTAGAAGCCCTAAAATAAAAATTACATTAAAATAAGGAGCGATGAAAGCGATGGAAGGTAAAATCATTCAGGTTTTAGGCCCTGTGGTAGATGTGGAATTTGAATCCTATCTGCCGGCGATTTTTGAAGCGTTAGACATTAATTTTGAAGTCAATGACACTCAAAAATCTTTAGTTTTAGAGGTGGCAGCCCATTTGGGCGGTAATCGGGTGCGAGCGATTGCTATGGATATGACAGAAGGCTTAGTGCGTAACCAAGTGGTGAAGGCTCGTGGCAAAATGATTGAAGTGCCTGTGGGCGAAGAAGTGTTAGGGCGTATTTTTAATGTTGTGGGCGAGAGCATTGACAATTTAGAGCCGCTTAAGCCGTCCTTAACTTGGCCCATTCACAGAAAAGCCCCTAGTTTTGAGCAGCAAAGCACTAAAACAGAAATGTTTGAAACCGGTATTAAAGTCATTGACTTGCTCGCACCTTATTCTAAGGGCGGTAAAGTAGGCTTGTTTGGCGGGGCTGGCGTAGGGAAAACGGTGATCATTATGGAGCTTATCCACAATGTGGCTTATAAGCATAACGGGTATTCGGTGTTTGCAGGTGTGGGGGAGCGCACCAGAGAAGGGAACGATCTGTATTTTGAGATGAAAGAAGGGGGTGTTTTAGACAAAGTCGCACTGTGCTATGGGCAAATGAATGAGCCACCAGGCGCAAGGAACCGCATCGCATTCACCGGCTTGACGATGGCGGAGTATTTTCGTGATGAAAAGGGCTTAGATGTGTTGATGTTTATTGACAACATCTTTAGATACGCTCAAAGCGGTGCGGAAATGAGCGCGCTATTAGGCCGTATCCCTTCAGCCGTAGGGTATCAGCCCACGCTAGCCGGGGAAATGGGGAAACTTCAAGAGCGTATCGCTTCCACTAAAAATGGCTCTATCACTTCGGTTCAAGCGGTGTATGTGCCAGCAGATGACTTAACTGACCCAGCTCCTGCTTCGGTGTTTGCACATTTGGATGCGACTACGGTGTTGAATAGAAAGATCGCTGAAAAAGGGATTTATCCTGCAGTTGATCCTTTGGATTCTACTTCAAGGATTTTAAGCCCTCAAATGATTGGCGAGAAGCACTATGAAATCGCCACCGGTATCCAGCAAGTTTTGCAAAAATACAAGGATTTGCAAGATATTATTGCGATTTTGGGATTGGACGAATTGAGCGAAGAGGATAAAAAAACGGTTGAAAGGGCCAGAAAAATTGAGAAGTTTTTATCCCAGCCGTTCTTTGTGGCTGAAGTGTTTACAGGAAGTCCCGGTAAATATGTAACCCTTCAAGAGACTTTAGAGGGCTTTGGAGGGATTTTAGAAGGTAAATACGATCATATTCCTGAAAACGCGTTTTACATGGTGGGCAGCATTCAAGAGGTTTTAGAAAAAGCTAAAAACATGAAAAATTCCTAAGGGTTTTGTGATGGCTTTGTTGAAAATTAGTGTGGTAGTTCCTGAGGGGGAAGTTTATACAGGAGAGGTTAAAAGCGTTGTGTTGCCAGGAGTTGAAGGGGAATTTGGGGTGCTTTATGGGCATAGCAACATGATTACTTTGCTTCAAGCGGGAGTGGTTGAGATTGAAACTGAAAACCAAAAAGAACACATTGCTATCAATTGGGGCTATGCGGAAGTTACTAATGAACGGGTGGATATTTTAGCCGATGGAGCGGTCTTTATTAAAAAAGGATCGGATGACAGAGACGATGCTATCTCTAGGGCTAAAAAGCTTTTAGAAGACGCGAGCTCTGATAGGTTAGCGGTTTCTAGCGTGCTCGCTAAGATTGAGTCTCTTTAAGGGGATAATCATGTTGGATTCAATCGTTTATTTTTTCAATAAGAGCGGGTTTGTTACCACGCTCGTTTTAGTTTGGATTTCACTCTATTTGGTGATGACTTTATGGGTGTTTTTGTATAAGAGCATTGTGTTAAAGATTGAACTCAGGCGCGAGATGCAGTCTTTGTCTAACATTCTTAATGGGGTGCAAGACGCTCCAGAGCATTTTATGTTTAATAAAAAAAGAAATGATGAAACCAAAAGGTATTCTAATGAATTGTTGCAGGCTTGGAAACATCAAGTTCTTAAACAAAGCACGACAGGTTTAGTGGTATTAAGCATTATCTCTTCTACAGCCCCCTTTATTGGCTTGTTTGGAACGGTGGTTGAAATTTTAGAAGCGTTTAACAATTTGGGCGCGTTAGGTCAGGCTTCTTTTGGGGTGATTGCACCCATTATTTCTAAGGCTCTTATTGCCACCGCTGCAGGGATTTTAGCGGCCATTCCAGCCTATTCTTTTTACTTGATTTTAAAACGCAAGGTGTATGATTTATCGGTTTATGTGCAGATGCAAGTGGATATTTTATCTTCTAAAAAAGAAAGCTTTTAAGGGGATTTTATAAATATCTTAAATAGGGAGTTAGAAGGTTTTTATGAATTATGATAACTATTGGGATGAGGACAAACCAGAACTCAATATCACGCCTTTAGTGGATGTGATGCTTGTTTTATTGGCTATTCTTATGGTAACGACGCCCACTCTCACTTATAAAGAAGAGATTGCCTTGCCTTCTGGTTCAAAAACTGCTAGAGCCACTCAAGATAAAGTGATAGAGATACGCATGGATAAAGACGCAAAAATCTATATAGATAGTCAAACCTATGAATACAACTCCTTCCCGGACACTTTCAATTTGCTTTCTAAAAAATACGATAAAGATACTAGGGTGAGTATCCGTGCGGACAAGCGATTGACCTATGACAAAGTGATTTATTTGTTAAAAACGATTAAAGAAGCGGGGTTTTTGAAAGTTTCTTTAATCACAAGTCCTTAAAAAGCAGGGCCAATTTGCATGAGTAAGAGCGCGATTTTTGTTCTTTCTGGCTTTTTAGCGTTCTTGCTCTATGCTTTATTATTATATGGTTTGTTGTTAGAAAGGCATAATAAAGAAGCAGAGAAAATCCTTTTAGATTTAAATAAAAAGGACGAACAAACCATTGACTTGAATTTAGAAGATCCGCCAAGCGAGAAAAAGAATGAAAAAATTGAAAAAGTAACGGAAAAACAGGGCGATTTTTTAGAGCCTAAAGAAGAACTCAAAGAAGAGCCTGAAGAAAGCCTTGAAGATATTTTTTCTTCACTCAATGATTTTCAAGAAAAGACAGACACAAACGCCCAAAAAGATGAGCAAAAAAATGAGCAAGAAGAAGAGCAAAGGCGTTTAAAAGAACAACAACGCTTAAAGCAAAACCAAAAAAATCAAGAGATGTTGAAAGGTTTGCAACAGAATTTGGATCAATTCGCGCAAAAACTAGAAAGCGTTAAAAACAAAACTTTAGATTTGCAAATCCCTAAACAAGATGGGGTTGATGAAAAAGCCTATCAAGAGTGGTACGCTCAAATCTATCAGATTTTATATAAAGGTTGGAAAGGGGTTTTTTATCACAAGGCTTCAGTGAGCGCTCTGATTATGATCACTAAAGATGGGGAGTTTGATTATACCATTCTTAGCTACTCTGATTTTAAGGATTATAACAAGAGTGTGATGACCCTTTTAAATGATTTAAAGAAAGTGGATTTTCCCCCATATCCTGGAGGCAACATGATTTCTATTCAAGTTAATTTCACCACTAAGGAAGAACAATGAGGTATTTATGGCTTTTTTTAATATATACTATAGGGCTTTTTGCAACAGATAAAACACTAGATATTATTAAAACCATTCAAAAACTTCCTAAGATTGAAGTGCGCTACTCTATAGATAACGATGCCAATTACGCTTTAAAATTGCATGAAGTCTTAGCGAATGATTTAAAGACTAGCCAGCATTTTGATGTTTCTCAAAACAAGGATCAAGGCGCTATCAATTACGCAGAACTTAAGGATAAAAAAGTCCATCTTGTAGCGCTGGTGAGTGTGGCGGTAGAAAACGGCAATAAAATTTCACGATTAAAACTTTATGATGTGGATACAGAAACGCTCAAAAAGACTTTTGACTACCCCATTTTAAGTTTAGATCTATACCCTTTTGCAGCACACAACATGGCCATTGTGGTGAATGATTATTTAAAAGCCCCTTCTATCGCTTGGATGAAGCGCCTTATTGTTTTTTCTAAATACATTGGACCAGGAATCACAAATATCGCCTTAGCCGATTATACGATGCGTTATCAAAAAGAAATCATCAAAAACAACCGACTCAATATTTTCCCTAAATGGGCGAACGCTGAACAAACGGAGTTTTATTACACGCAGTATGGCGAAAGAACGCCCATGATTTTAAAATACAACATTCAAAAAGCCACTCATGAGAATATCGCTAGTTCTCAAGGAATGGCTGTGGTCTCTAGCGTGAGTTCTGATGGCTCTAAAATTTTAATGTCTTTAGCCCCTGATGGCCAACCGGATGTGTATTTGTATGACACGCATAAAAAAACTAAAACTAAAATAACGCGCTATCCTGGGATAGATGTTTCAGGAGTGTTTTTAGAAGATGACAAGTCTATGGCTTTTGTTTCGGATAGATCCGGCTATCCTAACATCTACATGAAGAAATTGGGCTTAAAAGAGAGCGTGGAGCAACTCCTTTATGAAGGAAGAAGCAATGAATCCATTGACGCTTATAAAGATAGTATTGTGTATGTGAGCCGAGAAAATCTTAATGAATTTGGCAAAACGGTGTTTAATTTGAATCTGATCACTCTAAACAGCAAATATATCCGCAGGCTTACCGTGAATGGCTCTAACCAGATGCCTCGTTTTTCTACGGATGGGAGAAATATCATGTATATCAAAAAGACACCCCAAGAATACGCCATGGGGCTTATTTTGCTAGACTATAATCAGAGTTTTTTATTCCCTTTAAAGAATGTGAAAATACAAGCCTTTGATTGGTAAGGTTAAATTAAGCGAATGTGAGTTAATATTTACACTTATTAAAATTTGATTCTTGGAGAATTTATAATGAAGAGATCTTCTGTATTTAGTTTCTTGGTAGCTTTTTTATTGGTAGCTGGCTGTAGTCATAAAATGGATAATAAGACTGTGGCTGGCGATGTGAGCGCTAAAACGGTTCAGACTGCACCTGTTACTACAGAACCAGCTCCAGAGAAAGAAGAGCCTAAACAAGAGCCAGCTCTAGTGGTTGAAGAAAAACCGGCTATTGAGAGTGGGACTATCATCGCTTCTATTTATTTTGATTTTGACAAGTATGAGATCAAAGAATCCGATCAAGAGACTTTAGATGAGATCGTGCAAAAAGCTAAAGAAAACCACATGCAAGTGCTTTTGGAAGGCAATACCGATGAATTTGGCTCTAGCGAATACAACCAAGCGCTTGGCGTTAAAAGGACTTTGAGCGTGAAAAACGCTTTAGTCATTAAAGGGGTAGAAAAAGATATGATCAAAACCATCAGTTTTGGTGAAACCAAACCCAAATGCACCCAAAAAACTAGAGAATGTTACAAAGAAAACAGAAGAGTGGATGTCAAATTAGTGAAGTAATTCTAGGATGAAAAGGCTTTTTTTTATCCCTTTTATCGCTCCCTTTTTTCTCAATGGGGAGCCTTCAGCGTTTGATTTGCAAAGCGGGGCTACTAAAAAAGAACTCAAGCAGTTGCAAGTCAATAGTAAGAATTTTTCTAATATTTTGACCAAAATCCATTCGCAAGTAGAGGCTAACACTCAAGCTCAAGAGGGTCTAAGGAGCGTTTATGAAGGGCAGGCTAATAAGATTAAAGATCTCAATAACGCTATCCTTTCCCAAGAAGAATCCTTGCGAGCCTTAAAAGCCTCGCAAGAAGTGCAAGCTAACACATTAAAGCAGCAATCGCAAACTTTAGAGGATTTGAGGAATGAGATTCGCGCTAACCAGCAAGCTATCCAGCAGTTAGACAAGCAAAACAAAGAGATGAGTGAATTATTGACCAAGTTAAGCCAGGATTTGGTTTCACAAATCGCCTTAATCCAAAAAGCCCTCAAAGAACAAGAGGAAAAAGCTGAAAAGCCGCTCAAATCAAGCGTTCCGGCCAATAAAAACCCCTCTTTAAAAGCCGAAGTCTCAAAAAATCAAGAGAAAAAAACCCAAGAAAAGGCGAAAGTTGAGTTTGATAAAGATTTGTCCAAGCAAAAAGAGATTTTTCAAGAAGCTCTGTCTTTTTTTAGAAACAAATCCTATGCAGAAGCCAAAGAGCGTTTGTTGTGGTTAGAAGCCAATAGTTACAGACTTTATTATGTGCGTTATGTTCTTGGAGAAGTGGCTTATGGAGAAAAGAAATACAGAGAAGCGATCAAGTATTACAAAGAGAGTGCTCTTTTAAATAAAAAAGCGTCTTACATGCCTGTGCTTTTGTGGCATACGGCATGGTCGTTTAAAAAAATCAAAGACGATCAAAACTATTATAAATTTTTAAACACTTTGCAACACTTGTATCCTTCAAGCGAACAAGCTAAAATGGCACAAAGAATCTTAGAAAACAAGGAGAAACACCACCATGCAAAACCATGATTTAGAATCAGTCAAACAAGCCGCTTTGATTGAATATGAAGTGAGGGAGCAGGGCTCTAGCATTGTGCTAGACAGCAATATTTCTAAAGAGCCTTTAGAGTTTATTATAGGCGCTAATCAGATCATAGCAGGGTTAGAAAAAGCGGTATTAAAGGCTCAAATTGGCGAGTGGGAAGAGGTTGTCATCGCCCCAGAGGAAGCTTATGGGGTTTATGAAAGCAGCTATTTGCAAGAAGTCCCTAGAGATCAATTTGAAGGCATTGAATTAGAAAAAGGCATGAGCGTTTTTGGGCAAACTGAAGACAACCAAACCATTCAAGCCACTATCAAAGACTTTAGCAACACGCATGTGATGGTGGATTATAACCACCCGTTAGCCGGGAAAACTTTAGCGTTTCATTTCAAGGTTTTAGGTTTTAGGGAAGTGAGCGAAGAAGAAATTTTAGCTTCACACCATGGCGGTGGGACAGGTTGCTGTGGCGGTCATGGGGGTCATGGCGGGAAGAAAGGTGGGGGCTGTGGTTGTTCATGCTCGCATGGGTAGTAGGGTATAGGAGTATTTAAAAGGCAAGGTCATGAATGGTTCTAATCTCAAAAATTGGCTATTCCCTACCATTTGCTTTTTTTTATTTTGTTATATTTTAATTTTTTTAATGTTTTTTATGTTTAAAAGTTTGCAATCGCAATCGTTTGGCTCTGTGGCAGAAACCGGAAAAAAACCCATCACCACCACCAAGAAATTTGGTAAGGAATTGCAAAAACAGATTTCAAAAATCCATTAACTTTTTTTCTTTTTTGCCGATACTTGCTGTAATGGAATGAATATCAAATTAAAGGATTTTACAATGATTAATGCCGTTTCTTCTCTTGCTCCGGTGCAGTCTTTGGGGAATTATAAGCGTGTGGAAAAGAATGAAAAAGTTGAAAACAATGAGGCCGCTCTTGATAGGGTAGCTGAGATCAAGAAAGCGATTGAAAATAACCAGTATAAAATCAACTTGCATGAGACTTCTCACAAAATGGCACAGGATTTATTGGGGATAAGCTAGGGACTTCATTTCTAGGGGGTTTGTTCTTGCTGTGATTTTGCTTTTCATTAAATTTTAGTTTCTCTGTGTTTTAAAATGAGTTTGTTGCTTTCTTAAATAGGGCGTGTTTTTAGTCGTGTGTTAGGAATGATTGATTGGAAATTTTAACTTTTATGGATTTTTGTTCTGGTATTGGTGGAGGCCGTTTGGGCTTGGAGCGATGCCATTTAAAATGCGTAGGGCATGCCGAAATCAATGATGAAGCCCTTAGGACTTATGAATTATTTTTTAAAGATACCTATAATTTTGGGGATTTGATGCGAATCAACCCTAATGATTTGCCCGATTTTGATGCGTTAGTTAGCGGGTTTCCTTGTCAAGCTTTTTCTATTAATGGCAAAAGGAAGGGGCTTGAAGATGAAAGAGGGACGATTATTTACGGGCTTATTCGCATTTTAAAAGTCAAACAGCCTAAATGTTTCTTGCTTGAAAACGTTAAGGGCTTGATCAATCATAATAAAAAGGCAACTTTTAATATTATTATAAAAGCCTTGCAAGAAGCAGGCTATACAACTTATTATCAAATTTTAAACAGCGCTAATTTCCAATTAGCCCAAAAGAGAGAACGCATTTATATTGTAGGGTTTAGGAAGGACTTGAAACACCCATTTAATTTCCCTTTAGGTTTAGCCAATGATTATTGTTTTAAGGATTTTTTAGACGCTGATAATGAATGCTATTTGGATGTGAGTAACGCTACTTTCCAAAGATACTTGCGCAACTCATACAACCATAACCGGGTTTTTTTAGAGAATATTTTAACTTTAGAAAACGCCGTTTTAGACACAAGACAATCTGATTTAAGGTTGTATTTTAATATTTTTCCTACTTTAAGGACTTCTCGGCATGGTTTGTTTTATACCCAAAAAGGCAAAATCAAAAGATTAAACGCTATTGAAAGCCTACTTTTACAAGGATTTCCTAGAGATTTGATCGTTAAGATTAAAAATAATCCTAACTTTAAAGAAAGCCATTTGTTATCCCAAGCGGGGAATGCGATGAGCGTGAATGTGATTGCTGCAATCGCTAAACAAATGTTAAAGGCGATTTAATAAGGGAGCTTTAAGGGGAAAATGATTTCAAAATACCCCTATCCCCTTAAGAAATTGAATTTTACAACAAACTGAAAAATCCAAAATAAAATGGCATAGTATTTGCTTGAATACGGCTGAAACAAGAGCTAAAGGATTTGTTATGGTCGTTTTACATTCTCATTTAGAAAACGCACTCAACCAATTGAAAGAATTGATTGATTTAACCGAGCGCGATATAAGAGATATCAAGCTCGCTAAACACACCGAAATTTTTGAAAGAAACCATCAAAAACAGCTAGCGATTCAAGCTTTTGAAAAAGAAAAAGCGAATATAGATGTGCAAATGTTGTCTTTAAAAAATCAATTCCCCAATAAAGAAATGAGTGAATTATTAGACGAAAAAACGAGCGATTTTTTAAACCAAATGCGAGAATCCTTGCTTGTTTTGAAAGAAAAAAACTTGATCTATTCGCGCATGGCGTTTGCGGTTTCTGAGTTTTATTCTTCGCTCATCCAACAAATCATTCCCCATGACACTTGCGATTATAAAGGCTCTAGGCATGTGGGGAGTCATTTTTTAAGAGTGCAGGCGTAAAATGGGCGGAATCTTATCTTCACTCAACACTTCTTACACGGGCCTACAAGCCCATCAGAGCATGGTGGATGTTACCGGGAATAATATTTCTAACGCTAGCGATGAATTTTATAGCCGTCAGCGCGTGATTGCAAAGCCTCAAGCGGCTTACATGTATGGCACTAAAAATGTGAATATGGGCGTGGATGTAGAAGCCATTGAAAGGGTGCATGATGAGTTTGTTTTTGCTCGTTACACGAAGGCTAATTACGAAAACACTTATTACGATACAGAGTTTTCGCATTTAAAAGAAGCGAGCGCGTATTTTCCGGACATTGATGAAGCGAGCCTTTTTACGGATTTACAAGATTATTTTAACTCATGGAAAGAATTGTCTAAAAACGCCAAAGACTCCGCTCAAAAACAGGCTCTCGCTCAAAAAACAGAAGCTTTAACGCACAACATTAAAGACACTAGAGAAAGGTTAACGACCTTACAGCATAAAGCGAGCGAAGAATTAAAAAGTGTTATCAAAGAAGTCAATAGCTTGGGTTCTCAAATCGCTGAGATCAATAAACGCATTAAAGAAGTGGAAAACAACAAGAGCTTAAAGCATGCGAATGAATTAAGGGATAAGCGAGATGAATTAGAATTCCATTTGCGAGAGCTTTTAGGGGGGAATGTTTTTAAAAGCAGCATTAAAACCCATTCGCTCACAGATAAAGACTCAGCGGATTTTGATGAGAGCTATAACCTTAATATTGGGCATGGATTCAATATCATTGATGGCTCTATTTTCCATCCTTTAGTGGTTAAAGAATCCGAAAATAAAGGGGGTTTGAACCAAATCTATTTTCAAAGCGATGATTTTAAGCTCACTAATATTACTGACAAGCTCAATCAGGGAAAAGTGGGGGCGTTATTGAATGTGTATAATGACGGCTCTAACGGGACTTTAAAGGGCAAATTGCAAGATTATATTGATTTGTTGGATTCTTTTGCTAGGGGCTTGATAGAATCCACGAATGCGATTTACGCTCAAAGCGCGAGTCATCATATTGAGGGCGAGCCGGTGGAGTTTAACAGCGATGAAGCCTTTAAAGACACGAACTATAATATCAAAAACGGCTCGTTTGATTTAATCGCTTACAACACCGATGGTAAAGAAATCGCCAGGAAAACCATTGCTATCACGCCCATTACAACCATGAACGATATTATCCAAGCCATTAACGCTAACACTGATGACAATCAAGATAATAACACCGAAAACGATTTTGATGATTATTTCACAGCGGGCTTTAACAATGAGACTAAAAAGTTTGTTATCCAGCCTAAAAACGCTTCGCAAGGGTTGTTTGTTTCTATGAAAGATAACGGCACGAATTTTATGGGAGCGTTAAAGCTTAACCCTTTTTTTCAAGGCGATGACGCTTCTAACATCAGCTTGAATAAAGAATACAAAAAAGAGCCTACCACTATCCGCCCATGGCTTGCCCCCATTAACGGGAATTTTGATGTGGCGAACATGATGCAGCAATTGCAATACGACAGCGTGGATTTTTATAACGACAAGTTTGACATTAAACCAATGAAAATCAGCGAGTTTTATCAATTTTTAACCGGTAAAATCAACACGGACGCTGAAAAATCAGGGCGTATTTTGGACACTAAAAAGAGCATGTTAGAGACCATTAAAAAAGAGCAACTCTCTATTTCGCAAGTGAGCGTGGATGAAGAAATGGTGAATTTAATCAAGTTTCAAAGCGGTTATGCCGCTAACGCTAAAGTCATTACCGCTATTGATCGGATGATAGACACTTTATTGGGGATTAAACAATAAGTTTTCTACCCATAGCGTTTTGATCAAATAAGCCTTATTTAACTTATTTTTTAAACTCTATTTATTTTAAAACTCATTAACGATAATGCTTAATAGCAATTATAAGCTATAAGTGAGAGGGTGTTTTGTAAAGCTTGTGTTATAATAACAACGAAATTTTAAGCGTAACTGATTGAAAGGAAAACAGATGAGACGGAGTTTTTTAAAGACGATTGGCTTGGGCGTGATAGCACTCTCTTTGGGTTTGTTAAGCCCTTTGAGCACAGCGAGTTACCCGCCCATTAAAAACACTAAAGTAGGGTTAGCCCTTTCTAGCCACCCGCTAGCTAGTGAGATCGGGCAAAAGGTTTTAGAAGAGGGAGGCAATGCGATTGATGCAGCAGTAGCGATGGGATTTGCTCTAGCGGTTGTCCATCCTGCAGCAGGCAATATTGGTGGCGGAGGTTTTGCGGTTATCCATTTGGCTAATGGTGAAAATGTTGCGTTAGATTTTAGAGAAAAAGCCCCCTTAAAAGCCACTAAAAACATGTTTTTAGACAAGCAAGGCAATGTGGTCCCTAAACTCAGCGAAGATGGCTATTTGGCGGCCGGGGTTCCTGGAACGGTGGCGGGCATGGAAGCGATGTTGAAAAAATACGGCACCAAAAAACTATCGCAACTCATTGATCCTGCCATTAAATTGGCTGAAAATGGTTATGCGATTTCACAAAGACAAGCAGAAACCCTAAAAGAAGCAAGGGAGCGGTTTTTAAAATACAGTTCTAGCAAAAAGTATTTTTTTAAAAAAGGGCATCTTGATTATCAAGAGGGGGATTTGTTTGTCCAAAAAGATTTAGCCAAGACTTTGAATCAAATCAAAACGCTAGGCGCTAAAGGCTTTTATCAAGGGCAAGTCGCTGAGCTTATTGAGAAAGACATGAAAAAAAATGGGGGGATTATCACTAAAGAAGATTTAGCCAGCTACAATGTGAAATGGCGCAAACCCGTGGTAGGGAGTTATCGTGGGTATAAGATCATTTCTATGTCGCCACCAAGTTCGGGAGGTACGCATTTGATCCAGATTTTAAATGTCATGGAAAATGCGGATTTAAGCGCCCTTGGGTATGGGGCTTCTAAGAATATCCATATCGCTGCCGAAGCGATGCGTCAAGCTTATGCGGACAGGTCGGTTTATATGGGAGACGCTGATTTTGTTTCGGTGCCGGTGGATAAATTGATTAATAAAGCGTATGCCAAAAAGATTTTTGACACTATCCAGCCAGATACGGTTACGCCAAGCTCTCAAATCAAACCAGGAATGGGGCAGTTGCATGAAGGGAGCAACACCACGCATTATTCTGTAGCGGACAGGTGGGGGAATGCAGTCAGCGTTACTTACACCATTAACGCCTCTTATGGGAGTGCTGCTAGTATTGATGGGGCAGGATTTTTATTGAACAATGAAATGGATGATTTTTCCATCAAGCCAGGGAATCCTAATCTCTATGGTTTAGTAGGGGGCGATGCGAATGCGATTGAAGCCAATAAACGCCCTTTAAGCTCCATGTCGCCTACGATTGTGTTGAAAAACAATAAGGTTTTTTTGGTGGTGGGAAGCCCTGGAGGGTCTAGGATTATCACTACGGTGTTGCAAGTGATTTCTAATGTCATTGATTACAACATGAACATTTCTGAAGCGGTTTCAGCCCCAAGATTTCACATGCAATGGTTGCCTGATGAATTAAGGATTGAAAAGTTTGGCATGCCCGCTGATGTGAAAGATAACCTCACTAAAATGGGCTATCAAATCGTTACCAAGCCGGTCATGGGCGATGTGAATGCGATCCAAGTTTTGCCTAAAACTAAGGGGAGCGTTTTCTATGGATCAACGGATCCAAGGAAAGAATTTTAATCCTATTTAGCCTTATTTTTTTGGGAGGGGAGGGCTTTTTAGCGAGAAAATCTTAAATTTAGTTTTAAGATTTATAAAAATAGTGTAAAATTTCTCATTACAAGAGACGATATTAGATGTAGAAGGGTATATGCAGAATGGAGTTTGAGAATGTTTATTAGTTCTAGGACGCATGCAGTTTCTTTTTAAGAGTGGTAGCTATGGCATTATGTTTGATCTTATTAAAGCAGAGGAGTAACAATGGGATGCGTAAGCAAATTAGCCTTGAAGATTTGTTTGGCAAGTTTATGTTTATTTAGCGCTCTTGGTGCAGAACACCTTGAGCAAAAAAGGAATTATATCTATAAGGGAGAGGAGGCTTATAATAATAAGGAATATGAGCGGGCGGCTTCTTTTTATAAGAGTGCTATTAAAAATGGCGAGCCGCTTGCTTATGTTCTTTTAGGGATCATATATGAAAATGGTAGGGGTGTGCCTAAAGATTACAAGAAAGCGGCTGAATATTTTCAAAAAGCGGTTGATAACGATATACCTAGAGGGTATAACAATTTAGGCGTGATGTATAAAGAGGGTAGGGGCGTTCCTAAAGATGAAAAGAAAGCCGTGGAGTATTTTAGAATAGCTACAGAGAAAGGCTATACTAACGCCTATATCAACTTAGGCATCATGTATATGGAGGGTAGGGGCGTTCCAAGCAACTATGTGAAAGCGACAGAGTGCTTTAGAAAAGCGATGCATAAGGGTAATGTAGAAGCTTATATCCTTTTAGGGGATATTTATTATAGTGGGAATGATCAATTGGGTATTGAGCCGGACAAAGATAAGGCGATTGTCTATTATAAAATGGCGGCTGATATGAGTTCTTCTAGAGCTTATGAAGGGTTATCAGAGTCTTATCGGTATGGGTTAGGCGTGGAAAAGAATAAACAAAAGGCTGAAGAATATATGCAAAAAGCATGCGATTTTGACATTGATAAAAATTGTAAGAAAAAGAACACTTCAAGCCGATAATTCTCAAACTTGGGCTTGATTCAAGGATTTTTTTATTTTATGCTAAGTAGCGTGTTTTTTTGAACAATTGATTTGAAGCGATAGATTAAAGATATTGCATTTTTCATGGCTAAATAGCTTTATACTAAAAACTTTAGCCAAAAAACATTAACTTGCTATAACTTTGCTTTGTTTGTCTCGCCTAAATACTCCCCCTGCCTTAACAAATCTCTAAATTTACAAACTCCAAACAATAGCGAGCGGTTTTCATAAGCTTTTCAAAAACGACGCTAAGATCGCCGAGAGTTTGAAGCCAGCCATTACGAAAAACTTAAGCCAAGGTTTAGCGACCACTTTAAGCGGAGCGTTAAAATACCAATGGACTAAATTTACATTAGGAACGCTATACAGAAACGCTCCCGATCGCATTTTAGGGATTAAATTACCTAAAGCCCTAAACGAAGCCACCGCAGGAGCGGCGTTAAAGTATCACATTAAAAGAGCGCTTGAGAGAAGCCACTCTATAAGCGAATTTAGTAAGAATTTAGAACTCAGCGCGCAAAAATCACACTTTAGCAACAACACGCTTAAAATCATTGAAGAGCTTAATAATGGCGTTAAACAAGCGAGCGAAGAGATTAAAGAAGCAAGCAAAAAGAGCGCAGAAATTAAACGAGATTTTAGCGATACGAAATTAAGTAATGATGAAATCAAAGAGCTATTAAATAACGCAGAAATCCCTACAAGCTAGAGATGCGATCACTTTTGGAGTGAATAACCTAAACCCTGAAATTGTTGAATTCCTGCACAAAAACAACAAGAAAATGATTATAGAAAAAGCCTCTAATAAAGAATTAGAACTTTTAAAAGACGCTAACTTTAAGCACCCTGAAAACATAAGAGCGAGTTTAGATCATGATGCTATCGCTCACATACTCAAAAGGCATGGCGTTAATTCTGTTAATGTTAGAAATGGAGAAATCCCTGTTACGAACGAAGACATAGCGAATTACAGATATATCGTTAATAACGCTGATGCAATTCTTAGGACTTTAGACAACGAGAATAAAGAGTTTATAAGTGCGTTTAAACAAATCAACGGTTATGCGGTAGTCGTGGAGCAAGCGATCAATAAGAAAAATGAATTAGCTTTAAAAACGATGTATAAAAGTAACGGAGATTATAAGGATAATAACGCTTATAAGAAGTTTTCAAGCACCCTTACACTCAATGCTGATGCAAAGGTGAACCATAGGTTGAGTTCCTATAGCGGTGCTACAAAAAATACTACACAAAAAGATTTAAATAATCAAGAGGATTTATTAAAAACAAGCGAAAATTTAAACGAAACCACACCAAAACCTACCCATTTAAGCCCCCTAGAGCAAGCCAACGCCGAAAAGTTAGCGAAATTAGAAAGCGAGCAATTAGCGAGCGAACAAGAATTTTTAAAAGCTAAAGAGCAAGAAAACAAGCGAAAAGAAGCGTTAAAAAAGAAATTAGAACACGAGCGAGGCAATGCGGGCAACATTGAAAGTCAGACTAAAATAGAAGTTGGAGAAGATATACCTACACAAACACAAGCGCAGATCCCAAAGAGTAGAGTAAGACTAAACGAAAGAGAGATTTACGATCTAGATTATGCGATCGTCAAAGCTAAAGATCTAAAACCCAGCTTTACCACAGGCGGGACTCAAAAAAGAACCGACATGAACGAAGAACAGATTAAAAGCATTGCTGAAAATTTTGATCCTAAAAAGATATTTGGTAGCGGAGGCTTTGAGGATTTACCGATTATCTTACATGATGGGCAAGTGATCGCAGGAAACCACCGCATCCAAGGCATGCTAAACTTCACGCCAAAAAGCCGTTACATTTACCACAAAGCGATCCAAGAATACTACAACATTGATTTAAAACCAGACGAGCTATTAGTGCGAGTGCCACACCAACGCCTAAACAACACCGAGATCAACAATTTAGCGGCTAGTTCTAATCAAGGACGCTTTAACAGCGAAAGCGATCACGCCATAGCGGTTTTAAGCCACTATGAAGCGAAATTGAAAGAATTAGAAAAGAAATTAGACGCTGATAGCATTTACTCACTTAAAAACATCGTTGCTAAAAACCTTAATTTTGATAAAGCCACCCACCCTAATGTAGGAGATAGCAACCTCGCGCTTTTAATGTATAACATGCCACGAACCAAGACGCAAGGGATAGAATTACTCAACCGCTGGCAGAAAGAGTTTTCTAACGATATTAAAAGCTATGAAAAAGTGAAAAAAATGTTTGTAGATAATGCCGGGAGCTTTCACAATTTAATTCATGACATGAATTTCCCTAATGTAAGCCTTAACGCTTACTTGAGCGATATTTTAGATCGCAGTTTTGCGAATTTAAAGAATTACCCAAGCACGAGCGAGAGCTTAAAAGATTTGAGCGAAAAATTCTATAAAACGAGTTCTTTAGACATGTTTGAAAAGAGCGATCAAAACACGAGCGATATTAGCGAGATTTTAGGAGGTGCGATCGCACGATTTGCACGATTTGATGATCCTAGCAAAGCGTTATTTGAAGCCCTAAAGAGCGATAACATTAAAAAAGGCTTGAAAGATTACAAGATCGCAGATATCACAAAAGACATGTTTAACCCTGATAGTAAAGAGTTTAAGGATATTGATATTTACGACTTCACGCATTACCTTTTAATGGTCAATAGAGAGCCAAATGAAAATAATCCCGTATTAAAACGCTTGATAGAAGCCGTTAAAGACATGCAAAAAGAGAGCGAGAAAGGGAGTAAAAAATTAAGCAAAACGATCGCAGAAGTTAAACGAGATTATAGCGATACCAATTTGAGTAATGATGAAATCAAAGCGTTATTAAATAACGCAGAAATCCCTACAAGCGGGAGAGATGCAGTTATTTTTGGCAAGAATAACCTAACGCCTGAAATTGTTGAATTTCTACACAAAAACAACAAAAGAATGATTATAGAAAAAGCCTCTAACAAAGAAATAGAACTTTTACAAAACGCTAACTTTAGACACCCTGAAGATGTTAGGGCGAGTTTAGATCATGATGCTATCGCTCACATACTCAAAAGGCATGGCGTTAATTCTGTTAATGTTAGAAATGGTGAAAGCCCTATTACTTACGATGACATAGCTAATTATAGAGATATTATTAATAACGCTGATGAAATTATTAGAGCCATAGGAAAAGGCAATAAAGAAAATATAACAGCGTTTAAACAAATCAACGGCTATGCGGTAGTCGTGGAGCAAGCGGTTAATAGAAATAGTGAATTAGTTTTAAAAACAATGTTCAAGAGTAACGGAGATTATAAGAATAACAATGCTTATAAGAAGTTTTCAAGCACCGGACTCAATGCTAACGCAAAGGTTCAGCCATAGGTCGAGTCCCCATGGTGGTGCTAAAAAGAACAATACTTAAAAAAATTGAAAAAGTCAAGGATTAAAAAATGATCAATTACCCTAATCTACCTAATAGCGCTTTAGAGATCACCGAGCAGCCCGAAGTGAAAGAAATTACTAACGAGCTTTTAAAGCAGTTACAGAACTCTTTACATAGTAACGCGCTTTTTACCGATCAAATAAAGCTAAGCCTTAAAGGCATCGTTAGGATTTTAGAGGTGCTTTTGAGTTTGGATTTTTTCAAAAACGCCAACGAGATCGATAGCAGTTTAAGAAATTCTATTGAGTGGCTAAATAACGCCGGAGAGAGCTTAAAATTAAAAATGAAAGAATACGAGGGCTTTTTTAGCGAGTTTAATACGAGCATGAAGGCTAATGAGCAAGAAGTAACCAACACCTTAAACGCTAACACCGAGAACATCAAAAGCGAAGTTAAAAAGCTAGAAAATCAGATCATAGAAGCCACTACAAGGCTTTTAACGAGTTATCAAATCTTTTTAAACCAAGCCAGAGAAAACGCTACAAATCAAATCACAGCCAACCAAACGCAAGCGCTAAATAACATTAACGAAGCGAAAAAAACGATCATTATCAAAACGTTGATTTTTTTGAGATTGAATAAGGCGTGTTAAAAACCACTATAATACCCCTAAAAAATGCGAGTTTTAAAGATGCCTTTATTTGATTTAAAAAGCCCTTATCCACCAGCAGGCGATCAGCCCCAAGCCATAGAAGCCTTAACGAAAAGCTTAAAAAATAACAACCATTATCAAACTTTAGTGGGGGTTACAGGGAGCGGTAAGACTTATACGATGGCCAATATCATCGCTAAGATCAACAAACCCACTCTGATCATGAGCCATAATAAGACCTTATGCGCGCAGCTCTATAGCGAGTTTAAGGCGTTTTTCCCGCATAATAGGGTGGAGTATTTTATCTCCCACTTTGACTACTACCAGCCTGAAAGCTATATCCCTAGAAGGGATTTATTTATTGAAAAAGACAGCTCTATTAATGATGATTTAGAGCGTTTAAGATTGAGCACGACCACCTCACTTTTAGGTTATGATGATGTGATCGTGATAGCGAGCGTTTCGGCTAATTATGGTTTGGGTAACCCTGAAGAATATTTAAAAGTCATGGAAAAAATCAAAGTGGGCGAGAAGCGCGCTTACAAGAGCTTTTTACTCAAACTAGTAGAAATGGGTTATAGCCGTAATGAAGTGGTGTTTGATAGGGGGAGCTTTAGAGCGACCGGAGAATGCGTGGATATTTTCCCCGCTTATAATGACGCTGAATTTATTAGGATTGAATTTTTTGGCGATGAGATAGAAAGGATTGCGGTCTTTGACGCCTTAGAAAGAAATGAAATCAGGCGCTTGGATTCTGTCATGCTTTATGCGGCCAGTCAGTTTGCCGTAGGGAGCGAGAGGTTGAATTTAGCCATTAAAAGCATTGAAGATGAACTCGCTTTAAGATTGAAATTTTTTAAAGAGCAGGATAAAATGCTTGAATACAACCGCCTCAAACAACGCACCGAGCATGATTTAGAAATGATTAGCGCAACCGGTGTGTGTAAGGGCATTGAAAATTACGCGCGCCATTTTACAGGCAAAGCCCCTAATGAAACGCCTTTTTGTTTGTTTGATTATTTAGGGATATTTGAGCGGGAGTTTTTAGTCATTGTGGATGAAAGCCATGTGAGTTTGCCGCAGTTTGGGGGGATGTATGCAGGGGATATGAGCAGGAAAAGCGTTTTAGTGGAATATGGTTTTAGATTGCCTAGCGCTTTAGACAACCGCCCTTTAAAATTTGATGAATTTATCCATAAAAATTGCCAATTCCTTTTTGTGTCCGCTACGCCCAATAAGCTAGAATTAGAGCTTTCTCAAAAGAATGTCGCTGAGCAAATCATTCGCCCTACAGGGCTTTTAGACCCCAAATTTGAAGTGCGAGACAGCGATAAGCAAGTCCAGGATTTATTTGATGAAATCAAGCTAGTGGTGGCTAGAGGTGAAAGGGTGCTAATCACCACGCTCACTAAAAAAATGGCAGAAGAATTGTGTAAATATTATGCTGAATGGGGCTTAAAGGTGCGTTACATGCATAGTGAAATTGATGCGATTGAAAGAAATCACATCATCCGCTCTTTAAGGCTTAAGGAATTTGATGTTTTAATAGGGATCAATCTTTTAAGAGAGGGGTTGGATTTGCCTGAAGTTTCTTTAGTAGCGATCATGGATGCGGATAAAGAAGGGTTTTTAAGGAGCGAAACAAGTCTCATTCAAACCATGGGGCGAGCCGCTAGAAACGCTAATGGTAAGGTTTTATTATACGCTAAAAAGATCACTCAAAGCATGCAAAAAGCCTTTGAGATCACCAGTTACAGACGCGCCAAGCAAGAAGAGTTTAATAAACTCCATAACATCACCCCCAAAACCGTTACGCGCGCTTTAGAAGAGGAGTTGAAATTAAGAGACGATGAAATTAAAATCGCTAAAGCTTTAAAAAAGGACAAAATTCCTAAAAGTGAAAGGGAAAAAATCATTAAAGAACTGGATAAAAAAATGCGAGAATGCGCGAAAAATTTGGATTTTGAAGGAGCGATGCGTTTGAGAGACGAAATCGCTCAATTAAGAACGCTTTAAAAACTATCTCTTAAAAACTGCACTTTAAAAACTATAAGTGTAGTTGAAATAAACCGAGTAATTGCGCCTGAAATCAACTTGGTATAACAAGCTGTTGATCCCGTATTCTAAAAATCGTAAAACCTTTAGGACATCTCCACTATTATTGCTAATATTATTCATGGAATAATAGTGGTTAAGATAATAAGTAGGGACTTTAATCCCAAAGCCAAATTGGTTACGCTTATTCCCTAAACGAACCCCTAAATTTACCAAAAACTGGAAACCATTTGGATCCACTTTCCCGCCAAAAGTGTCTAAAAGAAGTGCTTGATACAATAACGCATCGCTCAATTTGTCATACACCCCGGCAAAAGCAATCCCCAGATTGAACCCGGCAAAAAACTTATCCCCATTATAAGCGTTCAATAATAAATCCATATAAGTGCCGTAAGTGGAAATGATAATAGACTGCGATTCTTTTGGACCATAAAGAGAGGCGCTCAAATCATAAAATAGCCCCCACCTGAAGCCAAACCACTTCGTTTCTTCATGCTTACCCACCCATTTATAGCCCGCTTGCACGCCAAGACCATTAGACACATACGAATTTTTAAAAACAGGGCTTAAGCCATCGCTAAAAACGATTTGGCTCTTATTGAATTGTTGGGATAAATTCAAGTTGCTGTAGTTGTGCTGAATGCTCCCCAACTGATACCCAAACCCCAAATAAAACACCGATCTATCCGCATAGCGTTTGATGGGCGAAACCACCTTTTTATTAAAAAAGGTGTAATCCCCTTTAATCAAAACATCTTTAAAACCCTTTGCATTAAGCACGCAAGAAAGCCCTAAAATTAAGTATAACGCTCGTTTCAAAAAAGCCCTTAAAACTTCAATTTTTTACCGCTTATTGTATAGTTTTGTTTTTGCAAAAACGCGCCTTATCCAAACACCCTTTTAAAAATCGCACCCACATTTTTAGTGTAATAGCTGTAATCAAAACATGCTTTGATTTCGTCCTCGCTCAAATATTTTTTCAAGCGTTCATCGTTGAGTAGGGCGTTTAAAAACAAATTTTCATCAGCGTTTTTAAAAGCGCCTTGTTGCAAGACCTCCCATATTTTCATCGCATTTTCTTGCACGATAGAATAGCTTTCTTCTCTGCTCAAACCTTTTTTAGGCAATTCCAATAACACCCGTTGTGAAAAGACTAGCCCCCCACTCAAAGCTAAATTTTTAAGCATGTTTTTAGGATAAACCACCAAATTTCCAATCACGCTATTTAGGCGGCTGAGCATAAAATCGCTAGTGATAAACAGATCGGGCAATGCAAAACGCTCCACAGAGCTATGGCTCATGTCCCTTTCATGCCATAAGGCGACATTTTCTAGCATAGGGGTTGTAAAAGAGCGAATCACCCTGCAAAGCCCGGTGATATTCTCGCTCAATATGGGGTTTCTTTTATGAGGCATCGCAGAACTTCCTTTTTGCCCTGCTGAAAAAGCTTCTTCCGCTTCATAGACTTCACTGCGTTGCAAATGGCGGATATTGACAGCGATTTTTTCACAACTGCTCGCTAAAAGAGCCAGATCGCATGCAAGCCTAGCGTAGCGGTCTCTTTGAATGACTTGATTGCTGATATTGGCGGTTTTTAAGCCTAAAAACTCGCACGCTAATTCTTCTAATTCTAAGGGAGCGTGCGCGAAATTCCCCATAGCCCCACTGATCGCTCCCACGCTGATAAATTCCATCGTTAAATCTAAGGCTTTTAAATGCCGTTTGATTTCATCAGCAAAAAGGGCTAACACTAAGCCAAAAGTAATGGGTTCGCCAAACACCCCATGGCTTCTGCCCACCATCAGCGTATCTTTATGCTCTAAAGCCCTGTTTTTAAGGGTTTCATAGAGGTTTTTAACGCCTTTTTGAATGAGTTTTAAGCTTTTGGTCATCAATAACGCCATAGCCGTATCAATGCAATCGCTAGAAGTGATCCCATAATGAAAAAAGCGGGATTCTTCACCCAAGCTTTCAGCCACGCAAGTAGTGAAAGCGATTAAATCATGCTTAGTGGTTTTTTCAATTTCTTTGATGCGTTCAAGATTGAATGCCGCTTTCGCACAGATTTTTTCACAATCGCTATCTTGGATTTGCCCAAGCTTGTTCCACGCCCTAACGACAGCTTTTTCCACTTCTAAATAGGTTTCAAACTTGGTTTGCTCATTCCATAGGGCTTTCATTTTTTCATTCGCATAGCGTTCTAACACCGACAATCCTTAAAATCAAAATGGGATTTATGTTACTTTAAAGGGGTTTAAAGAATCAAGGGGGAAAATCGCAC
>NZ_MTWR01000003.1:0-42921 GCF_001998165.1 Helicobacter pylori
CCTTTCAATGTTATACCACAACGCAAGCAATTGGGAGTTGTCTCTAACCTATTCAACTATCCACCTGGATTAAACGCAAACGACCTTTTTAAATTCTATCAATTTTTTCACAAAAACTGCACTCCAAATCTATTTGAAAAAAATCTTTTGAATAAAACCTACGAACACCTAAGCGATGGACAAAAACAGTGCTTAAAGATTGACTTAGCTCTTAGCCACCACCCCCAATTAATTATTATGGATGAACCAGAAACTAGTTTAGAACAAAACGCTCTTATAAGACTATCAAATCTCATAAGCTTGTGCAACACCCAACAACTTACAAGTATCATCGCCACTCACATGATCCTATTGTCTTAGATAGTTGCGAATGGGTATTGCTCCTTAAGAATGGCAACATTGCTCAATACAAACCTTTAAATTCTATATTAAAATCTGTAGCTAAAACTTTTAACTTTAAAGAAAAACCAACCACAAAAGACTTATTAGCATTACTAAAGGATATTTAGTGGGAGCAATTCTATCTATCCTAAAACTTGAAATCAAATCTTATCTCACCAATACAAGCGCGTTATTTTGGACTTTTATTTATCCTATTTTAATGCTCCTATTACTAATTTTTGTTTTTTCAAAAAATACCACTGAAATTTTTTACTTTAATAACATTATAGGTCTAATGGGACTTCTTATTATTTCTAGCGCGATCTTTGGTCTCACTCAAGCTATAACAAGCTTGAGAATCGCATAATATATTCTTGTTCTACATGCTATCACCAGCAACTTTCAAACAAATAACTCTAGCATTAATCGCTTCAAGACTAATCGTTGTAATCCTATATGCTTTTATCTTTATTGTTCTCTCTTTTTATGCGCTCAATATCATCACTATTCTTAATTTTAAAGTGCTTATTTTGGGGTTTGTCAGTATTTTTTCAAGCGCATTGTTTTGTTTTTGCTTGGCCATTTTTGTAGCTAGAATTTTTCAAAACGAACAAAGCATCTTAGGATTTTGTAATATCATCAATCTCTATGCACTAATGTCTTGTAATGTTTTTGTTCCTTTAGAATACCTACCTAATATTGGTCAATTATTTATCAAAACATCTATTTTTTACTACCTTAATCAACTTCTAATCAAAGCTTTTCAAGGAATTGATACTATACTGGTTTTAGCAACTTCAACATTTTTCATTATTGGTGGCATCATTTTATTTTTACTAAGCGCTAATCGCATGTTACTAACACCAAAAGAACGCATGCGTTAAATCCTTAATCCCACCATTTATCAATCATTCAATTCTTTTTATTCAGTCGTGGGACAGCCCTTTAATGATACGAACGCTCACTAAATGGCATGAACGCTCCTTGAATTTATTCTCATCTCGCTCCCATTATGCGCTATCAATTAACAAGTTTCAATATAATAATACAAAATCTTTTTATAACTTGTCATTTGTTAAGGATCAAAATGCGCGTGTTTGTTTGCTTTTTAGGGGTTTTTGTGTCTAACGGCTTGGCTCGTTTTGGCTATGTGGTTTTAATCCCCCTACTCATTTTATCAGGGAGTTTAACCCCACACCAAAGCTTCCAACTGGGTATTGCGGTGTTAATGGGCTATGTTTTTGGGAGTTTTTTAATCCAATTTTTAAGCCCGTTAATGTCATTAGAAAGCATCGCTAAAATCAGTTTTGGCTTGATCGCTTTGAGTTTTTTAGTCTGTTATTTTGATAGTATCCCTTTCTTTTGGCTTTGGATCTGGCGTTTTATCGCCGGTGTGGCTAGCAGCGCGTTAATGATTTTAGTCGCTCCTCTCTCTTTGCCCTATGTCAAAGAACATAAAAAAGCCTTAGTGGGAGGGCTTATTTTTAGCGCTGTAGGCATTGGATCTGTCTTTAGCGGGTTTATTCTGCCTTGGATCAGCTCTTATAATATCAAATGGGCATGGATTTTTTTAGGGGGCAGTTGTTTGATAGCCTTCATCCTTTCCTTAGTGGGGTTAAAAACCCGTTCTTTAAGGAAAAAATCCGTTAAAAAAGAAGAAAGCACGTTTAAAATCCCCTTTCATTTGTGGTTATTGCTCATTTCTTGCGCGCTCAATGCGATTGGTTTTTTACCGCACACGCTTTTTTGGGTGGATTATTTGATCCGTCATTTAAATATCTCCCCCACTATCGCTGGGACTTCATGGGCGTTTTTTGGTTTTGGAGCCACGCTTGGCTCTTTAATCAGCGGCCCGATGGCTCAAAAGCTAGGGGCTAAAGAAGCCAATATCTTTATCCTCATTTTAAAATCTATCGCATGCTTTTTGCCCATTTTTTTCCACCAAATCTCTTTACTCAATTTAAGCATCTTTATAATGGGAGCAGCCACAACCGCCAATATCAATTTATTCAGCATGATGGCTTTAAAAATTGCAGGCGCGAAGCATTTCGCTAAAGCGTCTTCGTGGGTGGTGTTTTCTTTTGGCATTTTCCAAGCGCTTTTTTCGTATCTTTTTACGATCTTTTTAGGGGATTTGGGCTATGTTTTGATTTTTGTTATTTGTGGGGTGTGTTTGGTTTTAAGCTTCATCGTTCTTTTCCCTATCAAAATGCAAACAGCTACCAATAAATAGAAAAATTATGGGGTTTCAAAACCCTTGATGCCGAGAAAATCCTTAAAACCCTTTAAGGAATTTAAGATTTTTTCACGCTCTAAATGGCGCACAATAAAAACGAGGTTAGAGCCGTTTTGATCCTTTAAAATATGTTTAGGCGGGTAAATGATATGCATCACGCCGTTAATGCTCACTAAAAGATCGCTTCCAATGTCAATAATCCCCTTTATGCGTAAAATCTGCGTGCCGTATTGATACAACAACAAACTCAGCCAAATCCCAAACGCGCTCCATTCCATCGCCCCTTCAAACCTGATGCTTAAAGTCTCAAAGCCTTGCGAGTGCGAATCTTTTGGCATTCTTGGCATGAAATTTCGCACCCCATTTTTGCGTGAAAAAAAGCTTTCGTAATCTATATTTTTCTTGTCAAAAATTTCTGCGCTAGGGTTAAGGGATTGTATCCACTCTTTTAGTTTTATTAGATCCACGCTGTCGTTTTGCAAATCCGTTTTGGTCAATAAAACGCTATCAGCAAAAACGATTTGCTCTTTAGCTTCGTTGTTGGTTAAATGCGTTCTAGCGTTCAAAACATCCACGCAAGCCACCACGCTTTGAATCTCAAAATGCGCCCCTAAAAAAGTGTCGCTCAAAATCGTCCATAAAATCGGCGCCGGGTTGGCTAAACCGGTGGTTTCAATGATGATGCGCTTTAAAATTTCGCCGCGCCATTCATAGTTATTGAGCGTGGCTTTTAGAGACTCCACTAAATCTAAGCGTTTGTTGCAACACACGCACCCTGCGTTAAGATAGAGCATTTTTTCACCGCAATATTGAACGCTTAAGATGCGCTGATCCAAAGCGGCTTGACCGATTTCATTGATAATAAGGGCAACGCCTTGGTGATCTATTTGGTTTAAATATTCGCTCAAAAAACTCGTTTTACCGCTGCCTAAAAAACCGGTGATGAGCGTGATAGGGATTTTGGGCATCAGTGAGTGGTATTTGCATTTTGATTTAAAAACGCTAACAGATTAGAATCTAGCACGTCCATTTCTTTTTTGGCTAAGTTTTGTGCCTTATTCCACAAATCGCCTAAATCATTCACCATCACGCTCTGCCCTTTTTTATCGCACAGCACAAACTTCGCACCTTGCCAATCATTAATTTTTAGCCCATAAAACGCTAGGATTTGATTGAGCAATCTTACTCGTTTGAGCCTCGCTCTTTTGCGTTCCCTAGCGTTTTCATTCGCGCTAATAACCGCATTTGACCCTCTCAAATTTTCATCGCTCCCATCGGTCCAATGAAAAGAGCTGATAAGTTCCCCGCATAAAACGCACATCTTAATCTCCCAAATCAAACGCCAAAAATCTTTTTGGCGTTATCGCTATTTTTTCCTAGGGTTTCGTTTTAAGAAATCATCAGCGATTTCATTGAACGTTACCCAACGCACGCCCTCGTGCTGGTTGATATGCTCAATGATTTTTTCATGCATGAGCAACACTTGCGGACGGGCGCTCACATCAGGGTGGATTGTCATGCTAAACACCGCATAATCCATCTCACGATAAACCCAATCAAATTGATCGATCCACATTTGCCCTATATCGCGCGGGCTTACAAAACCAAAGCTATTGGGGGATTTTTTGATAAACATCATCGGCGGTAAATCGTCTAAATACCAGTTTGCAGGGATTTCCACTAAATTTGTTTCCACCCCACGGATTAAAGGCTTCATCCAATCCTTAGCCTCCAAACTATAATCAATCTTACTCCAACTATCCCCCACACGCACGAAATAGGGCGTGAAATCATTGTGCATGAGCGAGTGGTCGTATTTGAAGCCGTGTTTTAAAAGCAATTCATTAGTGATATTAGAAAACTCCCACCACGGCGCCACATAGCCTGTGGGGGCTTTGCCGGTGAGATCTTTAATCAACTCAACGCTTTTTAACAAAACGTCTTCTTCTTGCTTGGCCGTCATAGCGATAGGGTTTTCATGCGAATACCCATGTGCACCCACTTCATGCCCTGCATCCACGATCATTTTCATTTGTTCAGGAAAAGTTTCAATAGAATGCCCCGGCGCAAACCAAGTCGCCGGGAGATGGTATTTTTTAAACAATTTCAAAAGCCGTGGGATCCCCACTTCACCCGCAAAAAGCCCGCGCGAAATATCATCAGGCGAATCCTCCCCACCATAGCTCCCTAGCCAACCAGCTACCGCATCAATATCCACACCATAAGCCACTAAAATTTCTTTTGCCATAATCGCTCCTTTTTAAGTGAGTTTTCCAAACCCCTTTTTGGTGAGTTTGGTGTCAAAATCTTGTAAATAAGGGATTTTTTGGCGTTGCAGTGCCACTTCGTTCAAATCCATTTCAGCGATAATGACTTCATTAAGCTTGGTGGCTTGCACGATGATTTTCCCATTGGGCGCGATGATTCTTGAATCGCCGGCAAATTCTAGCGTTTGTTTCAATTGAGCGTTAGTTTCTTCCCCGCTATGATTGCACGCGCACACAAAACAACCATTTTCTAACGCTCTAGCCTTGCTCAATAAATCCCAATTATAAGCCCTGGCTTTGCCAAACGCACTAGGATAGATTAAAACCTCAGCCCCTTGTAACGCTAACAGATTCGCACCCACGCCAAAGCCGATTTCATAGCAAATTTGCAAACCCACTTTCGCGCTAAAATCCCCAAAATCCAGCGTAAAAACCTCGTATTTTTTGCCCCTTTTGAAGCGAGACTTCTCATCGCCCCACAAATAGATTTTACGATGCTTGCCAACGATCCCGACTTTTGGTGGAATGATATAAGCACTGTCGTAGAGTTTTTTATTCGTTTTTTCAATGCTGCATGCCACGATATGCGTATCGCTAGACTTCGCAAAACCGCTTAACGCTCTTAAAGTCTCGTTTTTTAGCGTTTCCTCACCATGCTTTATCGCTTTAAAATCTATCCCAAACTCTACATCCTTATCATTCACGCAATAACCGCTATCAAACAATTCCGGTAACACAATGAGATTCGCGCCTTTGTTGTGGGCTTCTTTGGCCAGATTGAGCGCTAATTGCAGGTTTTCATTTAAGGCGTAAGGTTTAGATTGCATTTGAATCACAGCGGTTTTTAGGATTCTTTTAGCGGGATTTTTTGTTTTCAAGATCCACTCCCATTTTTGTTTTTATTGTATAGGATTAAAAATTAAAAGAGGGTTAAAGGGGTTAAAATCCGCATGCGTTTGTGTCAAAACTTACCATTATTGTTTAAGAATCGCAATAACGCGCTAGAAAGCGAGCTCACAAACACGCCGATAAGAAACGACAATCCGTTAAAAAGATGCGAAAATAAAAGCGCTCCTAAAATGCCTAATAAAACCCCATACCCCCCTAAACGCCACACATTGAAAGACATTTCCAAACCTAGGGCGAATTTTTGGAATTTTTGCTTTTCTTCTTTTTCTCCGTTTTGTTTCCTCAAATCCAAACGCTTTTTAACGCCGTAATACGAAGACAACGCCACGATAAAAAACCCTAAAAACCCCCCTTCAAAATTCAAAACCCCTTGAAATGCTTGGAAAAAATAAACGATAATCGCGCTAACTATATTGATAAAAAGCAAAATAAGCAGGCATTGGATTTGGCACATGGGCTTTTTGATTTATTTAGTTTTATGCGTGTATTTAGGGTCTTTGGCTAGTTCTTCATAGTCTTTTTGCATGTTTTTATAAGCTTTATAGACATTGAGAAAGCTCGCTAACACGCCCCAAATAACCCCAAGCCAAAAAAGCCACGAAATGTGAGTGAGCTTTTTAAGCCCATAGCCTATAGCCACGCCCATAAGGATCGCTACCACCATAGAAAGCCCTAAGCTCAAATAATTCGCCCCCTCTATAAACTTGTAATACTTTGGCTTTTTCAAAAAATTCACACGCCTTTTATGATTTCATCAAAACTTTCATCGGCTTTTGCAACCACCAAATCAATCATCTCTTCAGTCATAGGCTCACAAATAAAGCCGGTTTCAAAGCTTGAACATGCCAAATACACGCCCTTAAAGAGCATTTTTTGGTGGAATTTCGCAAACATTTCGGTATCGCTTTTTAAAGCGTCATCAAAATCACGCACCGCATTTTCGTTAAAGAAAAAGCCAAACATGCTCCCCATATTGAGCGTTTGTAAGGCGATGTTATAGTTTTGAGCGCTCTTTTGTAAGCCTTGAGTCAAACGAACGGCTAAAGCGTTTAAGCGAGCATAAAGGGTTTTGTCTCTTTTGATTTTATAAAGCGCGCTCAACCCCGCACACACCGCTAGGGGGTTACCGCTTAAAGTGCCTGCTTGATACACGCCTCCAATGGGCGAAAGCAAGTCCATAATTTCCGCACGCCCCCCAAAACACGCCAAAGGAAGCCCAGCACCTATCACCTTACCAAAGGTTACCAAATCCGGCACGACGCCATAAAATTCTTGCGAACCGCTCAAACTCGCTCTAAACCCGCTCATCACTTCATCTAAAATCAGCACCGCTTGGTATTTTTCACACAAAGCCTTTAAGCCTAGTAAAAACTCTTTTTGAGCCGGCACTAACCCCATATTCCCGGCAATGGGTTCAATGATGACACAACCCACATCGCCTTTTTTAAAGCATTCTTCTGTGGAGTTCAAGTCGTTATAACGAGCCACTAGGGTGTGTTTGCTAAAATCGTTCGGCACGCCTAAAGAAGAAGGCGATCCAAAAGTAGCGCACCCACTACCCGCTTTCACTAATAAGGAGTCGCTATGCCCATGATAGCACCCCTCAAACTTGATCAAATCGTCTTTTTGGCTATAAGCTCTAGCGAGTCGTATCGCACTCATGGTCGCTTCCGTGCCGCTACTCACTAAACGCACCTTATCTAAGCCTTCATAACAAGAAATGATTTCCTTAGCTAAAGTGGTTTCTAATTCTGTGGGAGCACCAAAAGAAGTGCCTTTTTTTAATGCATTAATAATATTTTCTTCAATCTCTTCATCAGCATGCCCAAAAATCAAAGGCCCCCAGCTTTGCACAAAATCTATATAACGGTTGTTATCCACATCATAAAGATACGCCCCCTTACCTTTTAAAATAAAGGGTGGAGTGCCTTTAACGCTCTTAAACGCTCTCACAGGCGAATTGACCCCCCCAGCGATCACCTGCTTAGCTTCATTAAAATCATTAATGCTGTGCAACAACTCCATGATTTTACATTATCCCTTAATCATGCTTTCAAATTGGATTTCCACTTGCGACCAAGTCAAGCCCTCATGAAAACTCTCGCATCGTTTAGCCAAGCTCGCTAATTCGTTTTTCAAGCCAAAATTCAATAAATCCAAAACCCCTTTAACCACGAGCTTATCCTCAGCAATCGTGTATTGCATAGGCACTTTCACCAGCTTTTCATTCATCCTCACATAAGCCGTGAGAGAACCTACATGATCGCCTTCTATCACATTCCTGAAAGTTACTTTGATGTTAGTGTTTTTAAAAAGAGCGAAAAAAGCTTCTTTAACATTTTTGTTTTTAGTGTCATCGCCCAAATTGACTTTCAAGCTATCCATGCTCGCGCTCGCTCCCTCTAAAAGAGTTTTTAAACTATCTTGAGATTTACCCAATTTATAGGTGATGCTTTCAAAACTCCCATTTACCGGCGTTTTAGCCTTAGTTTTAAAGGTTGTCCATGTTAGCTTAGCCGAAGATAAATCCAAATTCACCGCTTGCAAAAACCCTGCTAGTAAAACCGATACCAAAACCATTTTTTTCATTCATTATCCTTTAATGTGGTCTTATCAATAACGCTTATTATTTTAGTGTAAACAAGCACGCTTACAACTAAAATTATCCATTTTGATAATCATTTGCACTCTAAAGACGACTCAAGAGATACAATTGCGTTTATTTTAAACTCTTTTTGTAAATAATAATGCTGACTGAAACAAACTTTCTAAACCATTCATAAAAAGGTTATAGCGCATGGCTATCCTTAAGGCTATAACCTTGGATACAGAAAAATTCACAGCGATCGGAGTTTCAGCCTGAAACCATCTTCATGCAAATCGCCTTGCTTTAAAAGCTCATCCGCGCTAGGGTTAGAATAATGCTTGGCTAAAATAATGAAATAGGCGTTGTTATGCACTCCGATAAGGTTAGGTTGGAAATAAGGGAAAGTTTCAGGGTTTAGAATCCATGTTGCAACTTTGTTATACGCCACAGAGAGCCTTTTTCCGGCTCCACTGCCCCACAAATCATACCCGTTCTCAAAAAGCAATTCGCCTGATATAGTTAGCGCAAGAAGCGCGAAATTGGTATAAGCTATCCCCTTAATGCCCTTTGTAGGGCCGCCATGATAATCGCTCGTATCGCTCCTAGTGATCGCGCTAGCAATAACCCCATTCTCATCTATGGCTTTAAACACCCACTCCTGCCACCGATTAGCGCTATTGTGCAAGAGGGCATTATCGTCTAACGCTAACGCAGAACTCACATCAAAAAGAATGCCCCACGCCCCATGGTTAGTGTTAAGAGCTGATTGAGAATACTGGCGCATCCGCTTAATAAACTCTTCATATTCTGGGCTAGGAAATTCTTTTTTGACAAACCAATAAGCCATGTTCATATAAGGCATGTAAAAATTGATATTATCCTCGCTCTGATAAGTGTCTACGCTTTGAAGCTCTTTAGCCCAAGCGTTTAAAATTTCTATAGCTTTTAAGCCGTATTGTTTGTTTTGGCTCACCCAATAGCCTAGGGCTAAGTCATAAGACATGAGAGCGGATTTTTTAAAACTCTTGGTGCAAGAATCAGGCTCTCTAACCCCAGTAGCAGTGTAGTGTTTTGATGCGTTAAGTTGCGCGCATGGCTGTATTGTTTGGGAGAGCTTTTTATCAAGATGGAGTTTTTTAGGCAAGTCTGTGGATTTAAAATCCCTAAAAAAGTAATCTTGCTCAGCGTAAGCTTGAACGCAAACGCAAACACACATGAACAATAAAAACAAAACAAATCTTTTCATTCCTCGCCTTTATTTGAATGGTTTAAAAATAGCGTTTTAGGGTAACGCTTTTAACAACACAAATTTAAGCACATGCGTATTAAGAGCGCTAAGCGCTGAAAGGGGCAAGACAAAGAGCGCTGATTTTTCATTAGGGTTATTTTCAAAATCGCTGGTTAAATGGGGGTGCAAAAACCCCAAATACGGCTCTAAACCAAACGCCTCTAATTTTTGCGCTTCTAAATTTAAAAAGGCACAAAAATCCTTAGTCATCTTATCAATGTTTTCTACAACATCGCATTTATTGAGCAACACCCCAAAAGGCTTATTGGCTAAAGCGGGTGAAAATTTTTCCAACTCCAATCTCAAGCGTTGGTATTGCTCTTTAATGCCCAAATCCAACCTGGAAGCGTCTAAAACAAAGGCTAGAACTTTGGTGCGTTCAATATGCTTTAAAAAGCTAATCCCTAAGCCTTTTCCTTGACTAGCCCCTTCAATAATGCCAGGAATATCCGCCATTAGAAATTCGCTTTTTTCATCTACGCTCACAACCCCTAAATTAGGCACTAGAGTCGTAAATTCATAATTAGCGATTTTAGGCTTAGCGTTAGAGATGGTGGAAATGAGCGTGGATTTACCCGCATTAGGGAAGCCCACTAACCCTATATCAGCGATAAGCTTTAATTCCAAACGCACGCTTTTTTCAACCCCCTCTAAGCCTTTTTGTGCGTAAGTGGGTTGCTGTTTAGTCGCGCTTTTAAAATGCGCATTCCCTAACCCCCCCTTGCCTCCTTTTAAGGCTAACACCCTTTCTTTAGGTTCCACTAAATCAAGCCACAACTCATCACCTACAAACACTTGCGTTCCTGGCGGCACGACAATAATTTTGTCTTCGCCCTTTTTACCTGCGCAATTTCGCGTGCCTCCTGGAGCCCCGTTTTTAGCCTTATGGTGTTTAGTGCCTCTAAAACTCGCTAAAGTGTCGGTATTGTTATCCACTTCAAAATACACATCGCCCCCATCGCCTCCATCGCCCCCATCAGGGCCTCCCTTGATGACAAATTTTTCTCGCCTAAAACTCACCATTCCAGGCCCCCCCTTACCCGAAGCGATGATAATTTCCACGCTATCTACAAACACAGCTTAAAAATCCTTTCTTTTATTTGGCAAATCTTTGCATGGATTTTTCCAAATGCGGCACCGCATTGAGTAATTTCTGCGTATAAGGGTGCTTTGGAGCGCTTATTACGCTATCCACATCCCCCGTTTCTACGATTTGCCCTTGATTCATTACGATGATTTTATCGCTTATATGCTCCACCACGCCTAAATCATGGCTGATAAAAATATAAGTCAGCCCCATTTCTTTTTGCAAATCCAAGAGTAAATTCAACACTTGCGCTTGAATGGACACATCTAGTGCAGACACAGGCTCATCGCAAATCACCACGCTAGGATGCAAAATGAGCGCCCTAGCAATGCCGATTCGCTGCCTTTGACCGCCTGAAAATTGGTGGGGGTAACGATCGATCCATTCTAATTTCAAGCCCACTTTTTGCATGATCTCTAGCACTTTTGCTTTGATTTCTTTTTTTGAAAAATGAGAATTTAACAGCAAAGGTTCAGCGATAATCTCGCCCACTTTCCACCGAGGGTTTAGGCTAGAATAAGGGTCTTGGAAAATCATTTGCACCTTTTTGCGGTAATCAAACCAATCCTGTTTGCTAAAATGCAAATGGCGCTTGCCATTGAAATAAATCGCCCCGCTATCTTGCCTTTCAATCCCAGCTAAAATTTTGGCTGTCGTGCTTTTCCCGCAACCGCTCTCCCCCACGATGCTTAAAACCTCATTTTGTTCCACTTCAAAACTGATCCCATTGAGCGCATGGATCACTCTTTTAGGCTTGAATAACCCCCTGTCTATCGCATAGGATTTTTTCAATTCTTTAACTTCTAAGAGCTTCATCGCAACTCCTTTGGAAAACTCAAATAATCTATATTTTCATCCACGGTTTCTAAGCGTTTTTTGCGGTATTCTTTGCCCGGTTTAGGGATCGCGCTTAAAAGAGCTTTCGTGTAAGGGTGTCTTGGATCAGCAAAAAGCTCTTTCGCACTCGCTTGCTCCACCACATGCCCTTTATACATCACCACCACTTCATCAGCGATTTGCGCCACCACGCCTAAATCATGGGTGATAAACAAAATAGAAGTGCCTTTTTTTTGTTGCAATTCTTTCATCAATTCTAAAATCTGCGCTTGAATAGTTACATCTAACGCTGTCGTCGGCTCATCAGCGATCAAGATTTCAGGCTCACACACCATAGCCATAGCGATCATCACCCTTTGGCGTTGCCCCCCGCTGAGATTGAAAGGGTATTCGTGGTATTTATCCCCTGCATGGGGAATGCCTACGCGCTCTAATTCATAGATCACCCTTTCTAAGCGTTCTTTTTTATTAAGGTTAGGGTGGTGGATTTTCAACACTTCATTGATTTGAAACCCCACGGTGTAGGAAGGGTTTAGGCTCGTCATAGGCTCTTGAAAGATCATGCCAATTTTTTTACCCCTGATTTCTTTTTGCATTTGCTTTTCTTTGAGCTGCAACAAATCCTGCCCTAAAAATTGAATGCTCCCCCCCACAATTTGACCCGGTTTTTCAATCAACCCTAAAATAGAGAGCGAAGTGATGCTTTTCCCGCTCCCGCTCTCCCCTACAATGCAGAGCGTTTGAGACTTTTTCAAGCCAAAACTCACGCCATCCACTGCTTTATTCACGCCCTTATCGGTGAAAAAATAAGTTTTTAAATCTTTAACTTCTAAAATCATGCAAGCTCCTTTTAAGAGGCCCGTTTAGGATCTAAAGCGTCCATGATGCCATCGCCTACCAGATTAAAACTCATAACCGTTAAAAAAATCATCACCCCAGGGAAAACAAGCATCCAAGGAGCGGTAGCGATGTATTGCATGGAGTTCATCAACATCGCTCCCCATTCAGGTTTGGGAGGTTGGGCCCCAAGACCTAAGAAGCTCAGCGCGGCCGCTTCTAAAACCGTGGAAGCAAAACCCATTGTCGTTTGCACGATCAAAGGGATAATGCAATTAGGGAAGATCACCTTACACATCAAACGAAGATGCGAAGAGCCATTGATTTTAGAAGCGATCACGTATTCTTTTTCTTTTTCGCCTAGCACAGAGCTGCGCACCAATCGTGCAAATCCAGGAATCCCCACAAACCCAATAGCGAGCATGGCGTTAGTGAGTGAAGGCCCTAACACAGCGACCACAATGACGATCAATAAAATGGAGGGCAAAGCGAACATGATGTCCATGATACGCATGATAATTGCATCTGTTTTCCCTCCAAAATACCCCGCTATTAGCCCTAATATCGTGCCAAAAAAGACTGCAATCCCCATAGAAACAATCCCTATGGTTAAAGAAATCCTGGCCCCATAGATCAAGCGGCTCAAAATATCGCGCCCCAAATCATCGGTGCCTAAAAGGTATTTAGCGTTCCCTCCATGCTCCCATATAGGCTTTAAAAGGCGATCTTGTGCGTTTTGGACATAAGGATCATAAGGGGCTAAAAGGGGTGCAAAAACAGCGCAAACCACCAATAAAAGCACAATCCATGCCCCAACGACCGCCGCCTTATTTTTTTTGAATTGTTGGATAAACTCTCTAAAAGACTCCATTATGACAACCTTATTCTAGGATCAATAAAAGCATATAAAATATCCACTAAGAGATTAGCCCCAATATACATCATGGCGATAATCAAAGACATGGACTGGATAATCGGGAAATCGCGCTGGTTGAGCGCATTAACGATCCACTTACCAATCCCAGGCCATGAGAAAACCGTTTCAGTTATCATGCTCCCCCCTAAAAGCCCGGCCAACATCAAGCCTGCGATAGTCGTTACAGGGATTAACGCATTACGCAAAGTGTGCACAAAAATCACCCTAAAGGAGCTGCACCCCTTAGCTTTAGCGGTGCGCACGTAATCTTCTTTAGACACTTCTGCCATGCTCGCACGAGTCATTCTCGCAATAACAGCGGTAGAAACCGTGGCTAACACAATGCTAGGCAAAATCAAGTGCTTGATCGTATCCACAAACGCCCCATAATCCCTTGCGATCAGGCTGTCTATCAAATAAAGACCTGTGGGGCCATCTAAATAATACACATCGCTCAAACGCCCAAAAACAGGCAACCACCCCAATTGCACGCTAAAGATATAAATCAGCATGAGCCCTAGCCAAAACACCGGCATAGAAATCCCAGCTAAAGCGAAAGTCATGCTAGAATAATCAAACACGCTATAGCGTTTGATCGCAGCCAACACGCCAACGCTAATACCCAAAACAAGAGCCATAAACAAAGCGATCAAAGCTAATTCCACCGTAGCCGGGAATCGTTGCCAAAACTCATGCATCACAGGCTCACCGGTCATGATAGAAGCGCCAAAATTGCCATGCAACACATTATTGATAAAGAAAAAATACTGCTCTATCAAGGGCTTATTCAAGCCAAATTGCTCCCTTAAAGCGTCAATAGCGGCTTGATTGGCCTTTTCGCCTAAAATCACTAACGCCGGATCTCCTGGCACTAAATGCACCATCATAAACACGATGATACTCACTCCAAACAGCGTGGGGATCGCCCACAAAATACGCTTAATGATAAAACTCAGCATGCAACCCCTTTCATTTTTCTAAATACACCTTAAAGAAGCGATTCACGCTCACTCCGGTCGTTTTATAGCCTTTGACTTTAGACAAGTGCGGCACCACTGAATAAGGGTAGGCTAAAGGCACATAGGGTGCGTCTTTATGGATAATTTCTTGAGCCTTTAAATAAAGGGCTTCTCTCTCCTTTTGATCCGAAACCCGTTTAGCCTTTATGAGCAGATCGGAAAAGGCGTCGCTCTTATAAAAAGAACCATTTTGAGTGGGTATGGCTGAAGCGGCTTGCTTGCTCCATAAGGTGTATAAGAAATTATCCGGATCCGCAATGTCTGCCATCCAGCCTGCAAACGCCATTTCATGTTCGCCCAAGCCCGTTCTTTTCAAATAAGCCCCCCACTCATACACTTCAATTTTCACATCAATGCCAATTTTAGCCAGGCTCGCTTGTATGAACACCGCTCCTTTTGGGTTACGAGTGGCAGTGGTAAAAATGGTGGTTTTAAAGCCGTTAGGATACCCCGCTTGCTTCAGTAACTCTTTAGCCTTTTTCAAATCGTATTCATAGGGTTTGATATTGTAGTTATAACCCCATATGGTGGGCGGGAAAGGATTGACCATTTTTTGGGCAAAGCCTTCATAAATCACCTTAATGTAATCATCCACATTAATCGCATGGTTGATAGCTAAACGCACCAAAGGGTTGTTAAAATACTTTTTTTGCGTGTTCAACGAAAGCCAACTCGCCAACAACCCAGCACTTTTGTCCACCACGATATTAGGGACTTTTTCTAATTGTTCCACTTCATTGAGGTTAGGCCCGGTCATGAGCATGATTTCGCCAGTTCTTAACGCCAAGGCGCGAGTGGAAGAATTAGGAATGGTGCGCACCACCACTTTGTCTAAATAAGCTTTAGGCCCCCAATAATCCTGGTTTTTAACCAAAATGATTTTCTCATCTTTATTCCACAAAAAGAATTTGAAAGGCCCTGTCCCAACAGGTTTTTTAGCCAACTCGTCTTTTTTATTATTTTGAGCCAAGTAATCAGCGTAATCCTTACTCAAAATGCTCAAAAAATCCATGCCTAAATTGGCTAAAAACGGGGCTTCTGGCCCATTAAGCGTGAATCTAATGGTATAGTCATCTAAAGCTTCAATGCTCTTGATAATATGAGACATGCCCATGCCTTCCCAATACTTATAGCTTTTAGCCCCCGGGCTATAGTATCGTTTAGCCTTATCCATTTGGCGCTCAAAAGAAAACAGCACGTCTTTAGCGCTAAACTCTACTTTTTTATTCCAATATTTCGTCTGGTGGAAATAAACCCCTTTGCGTAAATGAAAGGTATATACAAGACCATCTGGGGATATTTCCCAACTCGTCGCTAAGGCTGGTTCAATTTCTGTGGTGCCGTATTTGAATTGCACGAGCGTGTCATAAATATTGCCCGTCGCCACATAGCTTTCGCCATCAGTCACTAAGGCCGGATCCATGCTCGAGCCATCAGCGCCTCTTGCAAAAACCAAAACGCCTCCAAAACGCTTTTGCTCTTCAACAGAAATATTTTCTTTAGATGGATCAAGAGTGGCGTTTGGGCTTTCTGAAGCTTTCAAAAAAACCCCAAACAACAATAAAACAGAAAGGGATAAACCCTTAACAAAAACATTATTCATAAGCCAATCTCCACAACAAATTCTATAAAAGGATAGAGATCTAAATTATAAATATTTTATGGTGTTTATAGGCGTTTCACAAACACCCAAAGGTTTAATTAACCTTTAAAGGTTACCCTACTCCCCAAAATTTTGACTAACCACAGAAACCTTTTTGCGGCTTCTGTCTTTATGCTCAAACTTCACAACGCCATCTATGAGCGCGTATAAGGTATGGTCTTTCCCCATGCCTACATTATTACCGGGATGGATTTTAGTGCCTCTTTGGCGCACGATAATATTCCCTGCTCTCACAAATTCTGAGCCAAATTTTTTCACGCCTAAGCGTCTTCCTGCAGAATCTCTGTTATTCTGCGTGCTCCCTTGACCTTTCTTGTGTGCCATTGTTTAATACTCCTTTATGCTACAATTTTAGTGATTCTCACACGAGTGAAATCTCTTCTAAAACCACGCTTGGTTTTGCTGTCTTTTCGGCGGCGTTTTTTGAAAGTGATGACTTTTTTGCCACGCCCTTCATTGATCACTTCCGCTTCAATTTTAGCCCCATTCACAAAGGGTTTCCCAAAAGAGAGTTTGCCCTCTTTGGATACGGCTAACACTTCCACTAATTCCACTAAAGCCTTAGGCTCTTTATTCATTTTATCCAGTAAAACAATATCGCCTTCAACGACTTTATATTGCTTACCACCATGCTTGAATATTGCGTATGACATTTCTATTTCCTTAAAAATTGAACGCTCTTTTTAAAATAAACGCTTATTATAGTGAGTATTTGCTAAAATTTAACTTTAAATTTAGTTTAAATTCACATTAAAAGAATTTTTTTACTCAAAAACACCCCATTTAACCCGCCATTATTACCCCGCATTGCCCCACTCAAACCATTCATGATTATTATTAACTTGTTTTGGAATACTTTTAGCTTGTTTGTTAAAAAACCAATAAGGATTTGATCATGCGCGTTACCTTTGGCTCAAAATACAACCAAATGAATAATTATCAAAACGCTTTACAAAATAAAATCAACGACGCTAACACGCAGATCGCTTCAGGGCTAAAAATCCGTTATGGTTATCAAAACAGCGACATTAACAACCAGAATTTAAAATTCCAATACGAAGAAAACACCTTAAATCAAGGCATTGATGTGGCTCAAAACGCTTACACTTCAACGCTCAATACCGACAAAGCCTTGCAAGAATTTTCTAAAACGATGGAGGCGTTTAAAACCAAACTCATCCAATCCGCTAACGATGTGCATTCAGAAACTTCTCGTGCCGCTATCGCTAACGATTTAGAACGCTTGAGAGAGCATATGATAAATGTTGCTAACACCTCCATAGGGGGGGAATTTTTATTTGGGGGCAGTAAGGTGGATAGACCCCCCATTGATAGTAATGGGAAATACCATGGCAATGGCGAAGATTTAAACGCGCTTATTAGCTCTGATAACCTTGTGCCTTATAATATTAGCGGGCAAGATTTGTTTTTAGGCACAGATAAAGACAAACACAAGCTCATCACCACCAACATTAAATTATTCAATCAAAACAAGCTCCACCCTGATGTGATGGACGCTTTAGAGCATTCTTCATTGCCTGAAGAAGTTTTTATTAAACCCGGTGATACCTTGCGAGAACTCATCGGCGATAACGACAAAGACCCCACCAACGACCCTAAAGAGTTTTTTTATTTGCAAGGCGTTAGGCCTGATGGCTCTAGTTTTAAAGAAAAATTCGCGCTCTCTAAAGCCTACCAAAACCAAGAAAGCGCGACTAAAGTGAGCGATTTATTGGATAAAATCGCTCACGCTTACGGGAACACTTCGCAAAATAAGGTCGTGGATGTGAGTTTGAACAATTGGGGGCAAATTGAGATCAAAAACCTAACCCCCGGCAGTGAAAATTTGGATTTTCATTTGATTTCTAGCGATGGGGATTTTGATGATTTAGATGCCTTGCGTTCTAGCGGTAAAAGGGTTACTGAATATGTCAAAAGCGCGTTTGTAACGGATAGGAGTTTGAGCCAAGTTAAAGCGGTGCCTAACATGTATAATCCCAAGGTGCTTGAAATCCCTAGCGTGTTTGTCACTAAAGACAATGTTTTAGCCAACAAAAACACTAAATTGAGCGAGATTTTTGGCGATAAGGTGGAAACTTTAAAAATCAACGCCAGCCGTTTGGACGATGAAAACGCTATTCAAATCCCAAACCTCCCTATTAATTTGGGTATTCCCATTCTTTTAGACGTGAAAAACTCTACGATTAAAGATTTGAAAGACGCGATTAAAGAACGCTTCAATAATGAAGTGGATGTGGAAATTACAACAAACGGGCGTTTGAGGATCATTGATAATTCTTCTAAAGAATCGCCTATTTCTTTGGCCTTAAGCACCCTAGATCAAAAAGGGCTAGAAGTGGCCGGTATCCCCACTAATAACGCAAGCGAATACCAAAAAACCTACTTCAATAAAGAAGGGGCAAAATTAGAAAGCAATGTCGCTCAGATCGCTCAAAATGGCGCGGCTAATGGCTCTACTAAACTGAGTGAAGTCGCTAAGGGGAGTTTAGAAAATAGCGTTTTTAACATGAAATTAAACGATGTGAATGGCTTATTTTTGGAAGCGCAAATGAACTTGGATAATAATGGGGCTTTTTTGAGTTTGCCTAATGGCATTAAAATCCCGCTTTATGACCCCACAACCGCTAATATTCAAGCTTCTAAACCCAATGAAGTCACTTACAGGCAACTTATGGATGCGATGAGTATTGCGCTCAATTACAGCAATACTGACCCAGCCATCTACCAACAAATCAGCGATAACCCCACTTCAAAAGAAAGCAAGGAGCGCTTTATTGAATTGTTAAAACAAGCTAAAGACAACCTTTCTATTAATTTGAATGAAGAGGGAAAAGTCATCATCCAAGACAACATGCATTCAAACACCAAAATGCAGTTCATGCTTTTTGATAAAGACGCGAAGGATTTTTCTCAAAACGCCTTGCACAGCGACAAACCAAGCCTTAAATTAAACGCTAATAACGCCCTAATTATTGACAAGCCCAGCGTGAATTTTTTTGATCAATTAGAAAATATTATCACTTCTGTAAGAAAAGGGATTTATCGCCCGGACGCTTTAGGGGATACTTATTCTAGCGACATGCGTAATTTAGGCATTCAAAACGGCATCACCCTTATAGATCACTTGAGCGATCACATAGAAAAAATGATCGCTAAAAACGGCTCTCATGGTAAGGCGTTTGAGAACATTATCAGGCGTAATGAAGTTTTAAAAACGCAAGTTCAAAGCATTCGTGGGGAAACGACCGGCACGGATATGGCAGAAACTTACAATAAATTTTCCAATCTCACTAACAACTATAACGCCGTTTTGGCTTCCACGAACAAAATCAATAATCTGTCTTTAACGAAATATTTGTAACCTTTTGGTGGTTTTTAAGCGTTCTAAAAAGAGGTATTAAAATGCTTTCAAGCTTCTATGAAGCCCCCCTCCTTTTGCCCTTATTTCGTGGGCAAATCGCCTACAGGACAAGCGGCCACACCCACGCTTGGGCGAGTGATTTTTTCTACATTTTCTTGAGCTTTTTTGGGGTCATTAACCCAAGTTTTATAGAACTCAAAAGGGCATTCCGCCACACCCTTATCCCCATCGCCACTAGCAAAAACCCCACTATAACCTCTGTGCAAGAGTTTGAAGAGTTGGTTTTGGCTTTGGTCGTATTTTCTCGCATCACGGATTTGTTGCACGGAAAGTTGAGCGTATTGAAGGCCATTTTCTTCTTCCCCGCATTCGCCCAAAGTATGCCCGTCAAAACCAATAATGCTAGAATGCCCGAAATAGGAATACACCCCATCAAAGCCGGTCGCATTCGCTACCGCTACATAACATTGATTAGCCCACGCCATAGCTTTCACTATCGCAATTTGTTGCTCCTTAGCCGGATACATGTAGCCTTGACAGCGCACAATGAGTTCTGCCCCACGCATCGCGCAATCGCGCCAAATTTCAGGGTAGTTCCCATCATCGCAAATGATCAAAGAAACTTTCAAGCCCTTAGGCCCATCAACCACATAAGTTTTATCCCCAGGATACCAACATTCAATAGGGCACCAAGGCAAGATTTTGCGGTATTTTTGCACGATCTCACCCTTATCATTGACAAGAATCAAAGTGTTATAGGGATTCTTTTTAGCTTGCTCATGTTTTTCCCCAGTCAAAGAGAACACTCCCCAAACCTTGTTTTTCTTACAAGCCTCAGCAAAGATTGCGGTTTCTTCCCCAGGAACGCTTGCGGCTGTGTCAAACATTTCTTGTCTGTCATACATGATCCCATGCGTGCTGTATTCGGGGAAAATAATCAAATCCAACCCGGTCAAACCCTGTTTGACCCCACCAATCACCTTAGCGATATTGCGACAATTTTCTAACACCTGTTCTTTAGTGTGGAGTCTAGGCATCTTATAATTAACTACCGCTACACCCACAGTATCAGGGCTGCTACTAATATCTCCATGTCTCATGTTATGTTCCTTGTTTTTTTTTGATGAGAGTTCCTACAAACCCTCTACTTGAATTTATAAAATAGTTGTGTAAATGGATCTATAATGAATATGAAAACTTTAATCATTATGACTATTATGGGCGAGTTTTAACTTTTTTGTAGTAGCCTATTTCTAAAAAATGAGGTTTTAGCCGCTCTATTTTATGGTTATTTGATTTTCACTTCCACTAAGCCATATAGCGCATTGATGCAATAGATTTTAGACGCTCTTTGCAAGTCTTGCAATTTTAAAGGGGCATGCTCAACAAGACCCTTTTTTAACAATCCCATCACACCCGTCCCGTTTAACGCACCAGAGCTAAAATAAGGGGTTAAAAGCCTGTTATGGATTTCTAAAATGAGATTGCTCCTAGCACCCTCAGTGAGTTCTAGATCCTGGTTATAAAAGATTTCATCAAAAATAACGCCTTTTTTAATGAGCGCTCGAGCGTTTTGATAAAAAGGGGCATAAGTGGTCTTATGGTATAAAAAATCATTGCGTTTATCAATGGGGGCTTCACTCAAACGAATTTCTAGGCTTTTTAAAGGCTCTAAGGCTTTGTATTCTTTAATGAGCTTGCCCTTTTTATTGAGTAAAACCCTTAAAACCCCTTCTTTTTCTAATTCAAAGTCTAAAAGATTTTCATCATGTTTGAAATTGAAATATTGGGCGCTATTCATTAAGCGTTCTTTATGGGCGTTTTTATTGTTAATCTCTAATTTTTGATCCTTTTTGATAATTTTCATCGTCTCTACAATCTCAAATTCTATTTTGGGCATCACAAAAAAGGATTTTAAAAAGCTCTCTTCATATTCTTTGGGCGCTTTACTTTTATAAGTTACCCCACTCCCTACCCCTAAATGCAAAAAATCTTCGCACGCTCTTTTTTCTAAAGTGCGGATAGGCACGCTAAAAAGGGCTTTTTTTTCTTCAACCATGCCTATCGCTCCGCAATACACCCCCCTAGGGCGTTTTTCTAAACTTTCAATGATTTGCATGGTTTTTATTTTAGGGCATCCGGTCACAGAGCCGCAAGGGAACAACGCCTTAAAAATCTCAAACAAGCTGGTTTTTAGGGGCAATTTCGCTTCAATCTCGCTTATCATTTGATACACGCTAGGCAAGCTGATGATTTCAAACAATTGATTGACTTTCACGCTATTTTTTAAGGCCAAACGGCTCAAATCGTTACGTAGTAAATCCACAATCATCACATTTTCACTTCTATTTTTGTCATCATTTTGCAAAAACAATCGGTTTTTTTCATCGATTAAGGGGTTATTTGAGCGAGCGATCGTGCCTTTCATGGGTTTTGTAACAATCTTAATCGCTGTGTCTAAAAACTCTAATTCAAAAAACAATTCCGGCGAAAAGCTTAAAACGCTCCCAAACTCATTTTCTATAAAAGCCTTAAAAGGCGTGTTTTGGTTGTGTATCACTTCCTTAAAAACGCGCTTTGGTTTGGCTTTAGTGTCTAAAAATAAATCCATCGTGAGATTCACTTGATAGGTATCGCCGTTTTTGAGATATTCTTTAACGGCTTTAAACTGCTTGAAATAAGTTTTTTGATCTAAAGAGCTGTGGATTTTGGGGTAAAACGCATGCTCTTTTAAAGGCTCTAAAGAATATTTTTTTCTTTCTAAAAATTGTTCAAAATACAAAAAAGGGGTTTGGCTTTGAAAAGTTTCATCTAAAAACGCTAAGCGCGCTTCGTATAAAAGATACCCCACAAAATACCCATTCCCCCTATTTTGAGAGATGAAATCCAAGGCGTTTTTCAGCTCATTAAGATTGGTGGCGGTGAGTTTTTTAATCCTTTTTTGATATTTAAAATCCCCAAAAATCATTTAATTTTTAGCAACGGCTTCGTATTTGTCTATCAAAAACACCGGGTTATAGCTCATTTTAGCCCTTCTCAAACCCTCTAACCCTAGATCTTCTTCTCTGTTAGCGTAAGTCAAATGGCTAAATTCATTCAAAAGCAATTGCTGGTTGATGATTTGATACGCGCCTGCAATATCTGTGCGGGCTTTTTCAATGTGGATGAGCGCGCTCTCTTCATTTAAAACTTCTCCAAAACTAAACGAGACTATTTCCCCATTAACCCTAATAAGCCCCCCTTTCACATCCAAGCTTTCATAATTTTCTAACACGCTTTGAATGCCCTTATTTTCGTTGATTAACCCTATATCATCAGTCTGGCTTTCTAAAAACCATTTTTTGGAGGCTTCTAAAACTTCCTTTCTGTTTTGAGGAGAAATTTTTTCATAAACAAAATTCGCATAATTGGTTAAAAACTGGTTTAAGTGGTTTTTTTTCTTATGGTATTTTTTCCCTTTTAAAGCGATCAATTCTTTAATAGAATAAACATAATCGCTCCTGTCTCGGTTGTAAGTGAAATCAAACACCCCTACAAAATTGTCTTTCAAATCGTCTTTTTGCTCTAAAGTCAGGGAGTGGAATCTTAAATTTTTTTCTAATTTCAAAAGCTCTTTCACGCATTCATGCGGCCTCTTACCGATAGGATAGAAATAAAAGGGTTTTTGATTTTCATAAGTGGTTTGAATCACCAAACAATCCCTAATCACAGCCACTTGAATGAGCCTTGCGTGCTGCCATAAAAAGCAATTCGTAAAACTCACATCTGATAAAACGATTTTTTGAGCGCTTAAAAATCTTGAAAACAAGTCCTTATGCGCTAGGGTAATTTTTTCAAACATAACAACTCTCTTTTATTTTTTTAACTCTTTGAGGGCGTTTTCTTGAAATTTTCTAGAAATCTTAAAAACCTCTGCATAAAAACCCGTAAGAATTTCTCCATTCAAATGCTTGAAATCCCTTTGGCTGAGTCGTTGTAAAATTTCTCGCTCTCTTTTAGGGCAATAAATGGGGCTTTCTTGTTTGATGAGAGCGATTTTTAAAGCGATTTCTAAGCGTTTGTCTAAAAGATCGCTCAATTCATTATCCAACACATCAATTTCAGCCCTTAAATTTTCTAAAAGACTATCCAAATTCTTTTGCATCTAATCAAACCCCTTCTAAACCTTCTATTTCCAAACGCCATAAATCTTCTAAAGCCTCTCTTTTTCTAATCACTCTGATTTTGTGATCTTCTAGGGCTAATTCTAAGAGTTTGGGGCGCGAATTGTATTGACTGGCCATGCTAGAGCCATAAGCCCCAACCTTTTCTATGGCTAATTTATCGCCCGGCTCTAATTCTGGCAAATTGGCGTCTTTTAAAAAAGTGTCGCTGCTCTCACACACAGGCCCTACCACATCGCAAGGCGAGATCTTACGCCCCTTAGAGGGCGTTATAACCCTTATGGCGTGCTTAGCATGATACAAACTGGGGCGTAAAAAATCATTCATGCCCGCATCTACGATTACAAAGCGCTTGTTTTGAGCCTTTTTTTCATATAAAACCTGCGTGATCAATTCCCCACTCTCAGCCACGATCGAGCGGCCCGGCTCACAAATAATAGTCAAATCCAAGCCTTGAAGCGCGTTTAAAATCCCTTGCGCGTAATCATAAAGCTTGATAGTCTCTTCATTTTCATAACTCACGCCAATCCCTCCACCCACATCAAAAAAACGCAAATCTATCCCTAGTGCGATCAAAGATTTAGCGATTTTAGCCACCTTTTGGCTCGCTTCTATAATCGGCTCTAAATCTAAGAGCTGCGATCCGATATGAAAATGCACGCTAACAGGCTCTAAAAACACGCTTTTTTTAGCCCAAAGAAACATTTCTAAAGCTTCTTTTTCTCCCACGCCGAACTTATTTTCTTTCAAACCGGTAGAAATATAGGGGTGCGTTTTAGCGTCAATGTTAGGGTTGATTCTAATGGAAATCCTAGCCTTTATCCCTAAAGATTGAGCGATTGTTTCAATCGTTTTTAATTCCATAAAACTTTCCACATTCAAAAATAAAATGTTGAGTTTTAGGGCTTGCTCTATTTCAAATGCGCTCTTACCCACCCCGCTAAACACGATTTTATAAGGCTTGATCCCAGCTTTTAAAGCCCTTTGTATCTCGCCTATGGAAACGCAATCCGCCCCACTCCCTAAATTCGCCAATAAAGAGAGAATACTCAAATTGGAATTCGCCTTTAAAGCGTAGCAAATCAAAGATTTACGCCCCTTAAACGCTTCTTTATAATTCAAAAAAGCCTGTTTGATCTTGTCAAAATCATAGAGGTAAAAAGGGGTTTTATAAGTTTGAAACAGCTCTTCATAATTAAACATGGAAAAACCTAACCATAAAATTTGAACGAAGCATTATAGCAAAAAAGCTAAAACGCCACTCGCATGCCCACATTCCCAGTGATATTAAGATCTTGGTATTGCAAGCCCATTTTAAGCCCCACCCCCGCATTCACATACATCAAACGCCACAAATGCATTTCGCCCCCTGTGATCACGCTCGCAAAAGTGTTAAAAATTTCCCCCTTGCGGTACAATAAAGTGTTTTCACCCACAAAACGCACCATATTGCCGCCTTTAGATTTGATCAAAAGATCCCTGCCCAACCTCGCCGTTACAAAATAATAGGAATTTTTACCAAAATATTTACGGCTCTCTAGCCCCATGTTGAGCGTTAAAACCGATTCGTTAGAAGGGTTTGAATGCATGACGAATTGTTGGTAAGCTGGATTTTGCATTTTGCCTTTCATCCCGCTCAAGCCTATAAAATGATAGCTCAAGCCCACTTGAGGTTTTAGCACCACGCTTTTTTGTTTGAACATGAAATCATAGCCGTAATTCCCGTTCACGCTCGTTGTCCAGGTGTTGTAGTTGTAGCGTTGGTTCAACACAGAGAGCAAGGAATTAGAAGAATTGATATGACTCGCATTGCCTCCATAAGTTTCATTCGCGCTCAAAGTGAATTCGTTTCTTTTCAAAAAAGCCCTCGCATACATCCCCACATCCACATTATTACCCAAAGAATGCATAATATTCCCATTAAAGTCGCTATAGCCATAAGCCACATAACCCCCAAGGATCACATTTTTAACCAACCTGTCATAGCCCACATTCAAGCCATAAAGCGTGCCATTGCCCCCAGAAATAAAGCTCGCTCCCCCCACCCCTTGAACCCAAAGGTTATTTTGGTGTTTGCTAAGTTGTGAATATTTGACAAAAACCTCTCCAGGGTTAGGATCGCTAAAACGCTTGTTTTTAAGCTCTAACAAGCGCTCAGAAAAATCAGACTCTCCCTCTCTAGCCCTAAAATCAGAGAGTTTGGTTAAACGGCTGGTTTGTTGGGTGTAACTCGCCAATTCTAAAAGGCTGGTAGCGTTATCCCTAAAATTAGGGTTAGAAATCAAGCTTGCAGTGTTTTGAAGATCTTTTGTTACGCCTAAGATTTCATTCAAAGAGTGGTTTTTTAAATAAATCGGTGCAAAAAGCGGGTTTTCTTTAGTGTCCATCATCAATGTTGAAAGCCACTTGATAGCGTTATTCCCCCCTATCGCTTCAATTTGATTGAGCGCGCTTTGCCCTTGAATGCCCACAATGTAATCTTGTAAAGTAGGGGGGGTAAAGTCCATGATCTTGTTGCCATAAGACATTTTAATCTGATCATGAAGGACAGAAAGGCTTAAAATATGGTTTTGAGAGGCATTATTTGAGTCAGGCAGCACTACGCTTAATAATAACCCCTTATCTTGTAATAAAACCCGTTGACCCAAATAAGTCAATACGCCGTTTTTTTCCTCTATGTGGTTTCCGTTGATATTGATTAAGGTATAGAGCTTCAAATACGATTGCAAGCTGTTAGGGTTGATATTGTAATCAATGTAACGGCTGCTTTTTAATAAAGTGTAAGTCGTGTTATTGGCCATGCTGTTATTGACATTGATAAAAGGCGTTTGGGTGGTGTTGAGATTAATGATCCCCTTTGCTTGAATGAGCGGATTTACAGGCGTTTGAGAATTTTCTAAATTGAAATTAATCGTTCCCAAATTATTCAAAGCCCCTCCTACTCCTAACCCATAAATCCCAGTGCTTAAAGAAGCGTTTGAAGCGATCACTAAATTTTGAAGCACCTCTATTTTTTGCGTGGCGTTGTTGTTAAACGCTCCTTGAATGTTTAAGTTATTCGTTACAAAGCTGGCGTTTTTTTCTAACACCGCTTGGTTGGAAATCGTGAGGTTGTTGGCTTGGAATTGAGCGTTATTGTAAAGATACAGGTTTTTAACGTTTGCAGAGCCTTTAATTTTTGAAAAATCAACCACCCCATTAGCGTAAATATTGCCTGAAAAATTGAAATCATTCGCCGTAACCATCAAGCTTTCATCGTTATTGTTCAAGGCGATTGGCGCGTTATTTGACGCGTTATTAGAAGAAGCGCCATTCGCGTTTTGGGCGTTAAGCGCGCAAGGGTTTGTAGCGTTAACTGCAGTTGGAGTGCTTAGTTGTGTGCAACTAGCGTTGATAAAAAGATCGCCTTGAGACACAGAAACATTGTTACTACCGGCGTTAATCTTAAGGCCGTTGCTGGCATCAAGCGTGGTGATGTTAATGTTAGAAACTTGATTGGACAATAAATTGAGCGTTCCAAAATGGTTAGTGAATGCAATATGATTGTTTCCGGCAAAAATGAGCGAATTCCCTGCGTTAAAAGAGAGCGTGCCTCCATTAGCGTTAGAGAAAGTGGAATTTTGCACAAAAACATTGCCTTGCGCGTTGAAACTAAAATCCCCTTTTTGCCACACTTGACTCAAGCCATAGGGAGCGAAAATCCCCTTTTTACCAAGACTAGGGATCAAATCCCCCAAACCTTGTTCATAAACAGGCCCTAAACCTTTAGCCGCTAGGACTTTGTCTAAAACGCTTTTAATCTGTTGGTTTTGCAACAGGCTTTCTAAAGAATTGAGCGTGTCTTGACCTAAAAATTCGCCAATCATTTGCTTGCCTAAAGCCACTACATCGTTTTTTAAAGCGTCGCTCGGCTTGACAATATCTTGCAGCATCACGCTTATGACTTGCCCTATATCGTTAGCGGAAATAAAGCCGGTGATCTGATTGAACAACCCTTTTTTACTCAATAAATCATTGATTGACATGCTGCCTATCAGCTTTTCAGGGTTTTGCAAATCAATGCCCCCTAGTCCGGCTAATCCCCCCACTAGCCCGGTCCAAAAGCCTAATTTTTGTCTGATCAAATCCTTAATCGCCGTGTTCAAACCGCTATCATTCATGAGGTTATCAAAATTATTCTGCCCCAAAAGTTGGCTTAGGGTTTGATTTTTTTGTTCAGGCGTTAAATACCCCCCAATCACACTACCACTCCCTAGCGTATTTACTATCAAATTCCCTAATCCCCCGGCTTTGTTAATGGATTGCACCGCCACTTCGCCCAAAATATTAGCGAGCCCGGCTTGATTGAAAACCTTATTAATACCCTCTTGGCCTAGCATGCTAAAAATCCCATCGGTTTGCGAGCTTACGATATTAGCCTGATTGAGAATGAGCGAAGTTTGGCTGTTAAAAGTTACACTAGCGCTCCCCCCAGTCCCCCATGCGTTCCCACTCCCTAAAGTGCCGGTAAGATAAATTTCTTTAGCGTTAAAAGTCGTGTCAATATAGCCCAAATCAGCCGAGCCAGACTCCAAAAGCTGCCCTAAATAAGTGCCTCTAAATTTTTGGCACACAATATCAGTATAATCACAAGGTGTTTGATAGCCCAAGCCCCCAAAAACCACCGCGCTATTAGTGTCTGTTTGCCCTATTTTAGTCGCTCCTATAATCAAAGCGCCGTTATTGAAATTTTGCACCACCGAATTGTTTGCATTATCAATCAACTCGTTAATGTTTTTCCAATCGCTAGGCGTGATGAGTTTGATAAGCTGGTTTAGCGCATCAGGGTTTAGATCGCTCAAACTTGAAAGCGAAAAATCATTCCCTAATATCTTTTTGATTTCAGGGTAGAGTTTGAGTGCCATTTGCCCTAACGCCTTGATATTATTGAAATTATAGCCCTTGTTATAGATGTGCAACGCGCTGATAGGGTTGCCTTGAGCGTTATAGGTTTGCGAGATGACAGAAGATTCAGAGGTTAGATTGTTATTTTTCGTGGTGTTGTTACTGCCGTTAGCTTGATAGGATTGGTTGGGGTTGTAATAGCCTTTCACGCTGCTAGTGAGATAAAACACGCCTTGTGCATCATCGCTATAAGAATACACGCCGTTAGCGTTGTTATAAACCTTTTGGTAGTTAAAGATTTCAGAGTCAATGTTATAGAGCGTGTTTTTAATGCCCGGGATTTGAGAGAGCGTAACGCTCAGTTGGTTGTCTTTAAAACTCTCGGTGATTTTTAGGGTGTTATTGAGAGGGTTAGTGAAACTATAAGTTTGGTTTTTAGCATCATAAATCCCATCATTGATGCGCATGCCAAAGAAGCTGATACGCTCATACCAATTACCATTCATGTCCGCTTGAATGATGTTATACACACGATTTTTATTGTCGTTTAGATCGCTTAGTAAATCAATGTTAGCGATATTCAAGCTCCCTTGATCGCTAAAAACAAGCTGGCTGTTTTTCAAATTCAGCACGCTGTTATTGTTAGGGTTTAAGAGGTTGCCTCCCAAACTCAAGGGCGCTTTAATGTCAAGAGTTTGATGGAAAGCGATGGGGCTTTGAGAAAAAGCGTTATCATAGAAATTAAACGCCGTGTTAGAGGTGATAGCGCTAGAGCCTTGGAAATCTAAAGAAGAATGATTGCTTAAATTAAACTGCCCTCCTAAAGAGACCGATCCCTTAAACACGATAGAGGAATCACTCAAACTCGTAGTAATATTCGCTGAATTGAAATTGACCGCCCCGTTAAAATTGATATGAGCGTTATTACTCGCAATCAAGCTCGCATAATCGTTGATCGTGGCGTTGTTGGAAACATTAATGGCACTTTGGTTGAGGTTGAGCGAGCTGGTGTCGTTCACATTCAAACCGCCTTGAAGTTCTAAAGTTGAATGGTTGCTCGCATTGATAGAGGCGTTTTGAGAAAGATTGATCGCATTGGCTTTAATGCTGCTTGTCCCCACTGAAACGCTTAAATTGGAATTGTCAAACAACACGCTATTAGCTGAAATTTGATACAAACCAGAGCTTAAATTAGAGCTGTTAGTGAAACTGATCGCATTAACGGCATTGAATTGAAAAACAGACTGCGTTTGCCCCACATAGCCTCTAAAAGAGCTGTTAGAAAAATCCAGATTCAAAGCGTTGAAACTAAAATTAGGGTTGCCTTTATTTTGCGCGGTATCGTCTATAAAATAGGAGTTTTGGGCTTGAATGTTCGCGCTGTTAGAGATAAAATTCATAGATGAGCTTTGCGTGCCAGCAGCGCGGTTATACAGAGTCGCGTTCGTTAAAAGAATGCCTTGAAGCCCGTTAAAATTAAGGCTCGCGCCCCCACCGCTAGAAATGCGATTCCCGCTTTCAATGCTGCCGGTGATGTAAATCTTTTGCGCTTCATAATGCCCTGTGATAAAGCCTATGCATTGCAAATTCCAGCAATGCCCGCTCGCATCATTGCTCCCTGCTCCTTTATTGTCCCCAAAGCGAATGATCACATTAGATTGCGGCGCATCGCTTACGCTCGTCCATATATTTTTAGCCCCAAAAACGATCGCGCTGTTTTGCCCGGTGAACATTTGAGAAAATTCCGCTTTAGTGAATAGAGTTTTCCCGCTCGCATAAAAGTCAATGCTGTTGTCATAATAGTAAATGGTGTTGTTTGCATTCCCTAAATTATTGTTATAGCTATTAGGCATGTAGGTCATAAAACCGACAACATCTTTATAATACAAATGATCCGATTTTTCCATATCCATGTAATCAAACACCATGCCAACGCCCAAGCGCCGGATAGAAATGCTGTTGGGTGAAAAAACCTCTTGGAAATTATAAGTTTGGTTGTTGAAAGAATACACCACATCATAGACGCCATTACCCGCGCTAGAGACGAGTTTTTCACTGCTTGCCCCATGCCCTTGGTAGTTGATGAGCTGCCATAAATTTTTACTGAAAGCGTTGTTGTATTCAATTTCTTTAGAAGAGCTTACAAGGGTGATAGGGTTGCCATTAGTGATAGCTTCATCAATATTAATCACCGAATGAGCGTTAAAAGTGATTGTCCCATCGCCAAAAGACAAAGGAGCGTTCAGGTTTTTTAAAGTGATGTTATTTAAAGTAACCTGCCCTTTCACGCTCGTGTTTGTGGGGCCATTAAAAACCACATTATCAAAAGTTGCATTCCCTGAAATATTCACAGAGCCGGTATTATTAAAATTAGCGTTATTTTGAGAGTTATTAGCAGAATTTCCAAAAACAGCGTTCCCGGCGATTTGCAAATTTGAATTAGCGTTAGTGAAATCCCCCACAAACGAGGTGGTCGCGCTGGAATTATTGAAATTAAAAGAAGCGCTGTTGTTAAAGTTAGCGTTATTGAACGAAGCGTTTTTTGCGCTAATCTCAAACGAACCGCTATTGAACTGGTTGTTATTTGAAAAATTCAAGTTATCGCCGCTGAATTGGTAACTCCCTCCATTAAAGTTGGTGTTTTCAAAAACCGCTTGCCCCGCATTGAAAATGAATTTCCCGTCTTTGGCTTGGTTAGTGAAAGTGGTGCCATACACCAAAAGTTTGCCGTTAGCGTTTAGGCCATTCAAATTCTGCGAATTGTCCATGTTTTGCGTGGAAAAAGTCATAGAGCTTGAATAAATCCCGGCGTTATGTTGCGTGATGGTAGCGTTAGCGATATTGATACTATCTACCCCATTAAAGACTAGATTAGCTGCCCCACCGGTGCCTATACGATTGCCAGAACGCAGATTCGCTGTGATATACACATGATAAGCGCTATAAGCGCCGTTAGTCGTGCCTGTGCATTGGTAATAGGGCCAAGGCCCGCAATGCCCATTAAGAGCGCTCCCTGAAGTGTCCCCAAAAGACACCGTGCCGCTAGAAGAAACGCTATTTCCAGTCCATGTTGCGTTATACCCAATCACCAGATTACTATTACTCGCGCTAAAGGTTTGTTTAAACGAGTTGGTATAGCTCCCCCATATTTGAACGCTCGGCAAGTAATAAGTCCCGCTCTCTGTAAAATTTTGGGATTTGGGGATGTAATATTTATGATCATACCAATGCATGTCAGCATTAATATAATTTGAAGCGGATAAGTCAAATTGTGATCCGCTGATTGTAGGGGGTGGCGTGTAAGTCCCGCTCTCTAAAGCCTGGATAATAATGGAATTGTGGCTGAAAGTTTCTTGCAGTTTGTAGATAGTATCCCCTATTTTGTAGCCCACTTGATAGACTTGTGGGGAGTCTTTAGTGGGTGCAGAGGGCGAAGAGTCAGTGTTTTTAGAGGTTGCAGCGTTTTCATTCAAAAGCTGTCCGGTAACCCCATTGTAAGTGATCATCTCCCACAAACCTTGAGCGAAACTTTGCGGTAATGAAGAGCTTTCGTTCGTTTTTAAGGCGTTTGTTAGGCTGTTGATTGCATGGTTTAAAAGATGATTATAAGTGATCCCACCGCTAGAATTTAAAATCGTTACACTATTTTTATCCCCTAAACTTGTGAGGTTGAAAGTCGTCCCTTGAGCGAGAGTGATTTTAGAACTCCCAAAATCAAGGGTTGCACCATTTTTCAAATCATTCTTACCGCTTAAAGTAACGCCACCGGTAACACTCATGTTGTTAGCATTAATGGAAGTGTTGAACGAAGTGTCATTAAAACTCGCATCTTTTTCTATAGTGATTTTACCGGTATTATTGAAAGTGGCGTTATTAAACGAAGCGTTTTGGATCGTTAGTTGGTGGTTTGAATTGTTAAAGGCTTGTTGGAAATTCACAAAGCCCTTAAGAGTGGTAGCATTACCACTAAAAGAGCTGTTTTGAATTTGGGGGTGCTGAGCGCTTTGATTGGTTTGGTTATTAAAAGTAAAAGTCCCCCCATTAAAGGAGCTGTTTTGGAAAGTGGCTTGATTGTTAAAAGTATAGGAAGCGTTACTAAACGAAGCGCCATTAAAAGAGCTTGCACCTTTAAAAGTGAAACTACCGCTATTAAAGGCGGTGTTATTGGTGGCTTTAAACTCTTTGTTGAAAGTATAACTCCCCCCATTCCATTTCGCCCCGCTAAAAGTGGCGTTCTCTTCAAAAGTGAAACTGCCGTTTGCATTGCTAAAGGTCGTGTTAGTAGCGTTTGTCGTGCCTTTAAAAGAATAGCTAGGCCCAGAAGTGGAGCAATTAGCCCCACTGCCAATTTTAGCTAAAGAACTGCAAGTATCCCCATTTAAAGAAACCGAATTAATGGTAATGGCGCTGTTAGCGTTGCCTATATTCACTTGCGAAGTTTTATACGCGCTGATATTGGAATTGACATTGACTTTATTAGCGTTCAAGTTTAAAGTGGCTGTGCCGGTGTGCGTGCCAGCTCCTGATCCCACACGATTACCCACTTCTACGCTGTTATTCACATTGATAGTCCCAGCGCTAAAAGTAACATTAGTATGCCCATTAGGATACCAAGAGGTGAAGCTATTCCCACTATTCGCACCTAGATTAAAAGTAGCGTTACTGCCTAATTCAATGTCTAAATTCCCCCCATTATACTCCTCTCCGGTGTAGTTATACAGACCGCTTAAAAAATAAGTGCCGTTATCATTTTTTAAATTAGCTGTAATATTTTGGTTGTTTTGAGTGTGGTAGTAATTAGCCGCATTACCCCCTGCCCAAGTTTTTGTGATGAGTTGGTTTCCTGTGAATTGTTGGGTTTTTTCCTCCCATTTATCACAACTCCATAGAGCATACCATGGACGATACACGCATACCCTTTGGCTTTTTTTCCCCCAACTAAGCCCCAAAATATCCGTTCCATCCGCATACGCCCCACTAGCAAACCCGCTGATCAGTAAAGGTGCGAGCCATAAAGGACGCTCTAAAATGATTTTTTGCGATCGTTTTATCTTTTTTGGTTTCTTTTTAAATTGTTTCATTTAAACGCTACCTTCTCATTTCCCAAATGGTAGCCAAAAACTCTCTCATTTGATTAAATCAAAGGGACTAAAGCACATTTTTCCCAAACAAACGCAAGAAAAACAAAGCGCACACCAACACAAGCAATTCCTTAAACAGCCATTCGCTTTGAGCGTGCGAACGGGCAAATTCAGCACTTTGAAGCGCAACTTCGCCCACTTTTTGCGCGTTTAAAATATAAGGCGTGTAATAAAAAACAAAGAGCAAACACAACGCCCCTATCGCCACGCCAAGGATCAAATACACTAACGATCTTTTATCATAAATAAACGAAATGATTTCATAAAGTAACACCACAAAACCGATCGCGCCTAAAAGGAAATTGAAACGCACAATGATTTGCGACATGAGTTTCCCGCTCTCAAACAAAGTCAAATTAAACTCAGGCAAAATGCTTGGGGCTTTGAAAACAATGGGTGCGACCATCATCCCTAAAGTGATCAAAGAGCCACCCAAAATGCCTAAAAGAAGCAAATACACCCCCAAACTAATTTTTTTCATCTTCCACCTTTTTTAAGATTTTTGCAACAAATGGTTATAGTCTTTAAACTGCCACACTTGAACCAAGGGCATAAAAAATTCTAAAAGGGCTTGAATGTCAGTGATCCTGTCTTTTAAACCGATAAACACTTCAATCTTCACGCCCTTTTCCAATAAAAATCTAATTATAGAATCACTATACTTGTAATCCAATAAAAATTCCAATTCTTCTAAAGAACCCTCTCTTTTAAAACGCTCCAATTGGGCGTCCAAGCCCACGGCTTGATAAAAGTTATCCATGTAGCTTTGCGGATCTTTTTGGAACGAAGAAAGTTGCAAGCGTTTGAACGCCAAACTCTTATGCGCTAGCATGCAAGGCGAAAACAATAACAAGGAATGGATGCGCCGTTGTTGCAAGACTTCATTATAAGCGTATTCTATCGCCTTAATCGCCCCCATAGAAAAGCCTGACACATCATAAGCCCCTTTTAAAAGCCACTCTTCAAACAAAACGCTTTCATTGATGAACCCAAAACCACTAAAAAAACGCATTTTCACCCGTTCAACAAATCATAGAAGTTTGCATGCTCTAAACATTCTTGCTCTAACAATAAAACGCTCAACCGCTTACAAGCCGCAATTTGTGGCTTTAAAAACTCCAGTTGCTCTTCATAAAGAACGCTTAAAGACTCTTTTGTAGGGGTTAAAAGAAGCTCGCTAGCCATAAATTCATTCAAAAATTTCGCTTTTTGCAAGTCTTGTTTAGACAGACTATAACGCTCCTTATAGAGCAACTCTAAAATAATCGTCCCGCTCAAATACACTTTAATGTAATTTTTAATCTCACTCTCGCTATGGATTTTATTCTCATTAAAGGCGATAAATTCCCCCAATAAAGGCGCTTTATCAAATTCAATTTCTAGCCAATACGCGCTTAAGGCTTTCGCGCTTTGATACAAAGCGACTAATTCCTTTTGGTTTTCATCTAAGGTTTGGGGCTTTTTTTTGCCGTAAGCGATCTTGTCTTTCACTTCCAAAATATCGCCATGAGTGATTTCTTTTCGTTGGTGTTTGAGAGCGTTTAAAGCGCTTTCATTGATCAAAGTCGCCAACATCGCCCCGCTAAAACCCACGCAAATTTTAGCGATCTTAAGATAATCTAGCGCGTGTTTTTTGTTTTCTAAAAGCTTTTCTAAAATACTCTGCCTTTCTAGTAAATCCGGTAAAGAAATGAAAATACGCCGATCAAAACGCTTGCTCCTTAATAGCGCTTCATCCATCACTTCCATTTGGTTAGTCGCTCCTATCACCACCACCTCATCGTTTTGTAAAAACCCATCCATTTCGGTTAAAAGCTGATTAAGCGTGGCCTCTCTTTCATCGCTCCTATGCCCTCCCCTAGCCTTACCTAAGGCGTCAATTTCATCAATAAAAATAATAGAGGGGGCATGCTTTTTAGCATGCATGAAAAGTTCATGCACTTTTTTAGCCCCAGCCCCCACATAAATTTGAGAAAACGCGCTCCCGCTTTCATAAAAAAACGGCACTCTAGCTTCACTCGCTAAGGCTTTAGCGATCATGGTTTTGCCCACTCCAGGAGGCCCCACTAATAAAACGCCTTTAGGGAGGAAAATCCCTAAATCCTGGTATTTTTTAGGGTTTTTTAAATAATCTATCACTTCTAATAATTCTTCTTTGACTTCATCCACCCCTGCAATGTCTTCAAAACGCACCCCTAGCGCGTCGTATCGCTGGAATGCATTTTCTAATTCGTTTTTGTGCGTGCTCTCTAAACTCATTTTAGTGTCCAATCGTTTGGGCAAGCGCCAAAAGATCCCAAAAAGCATGCTAGAAATGAAAAAAAGCAACGCTAAAAAGATTTTAGAAACCTTGTTTAAACTTTCTCGTTTTTCTATGGGCATGCTCTCTGGGATTTTATAAACCCTTAAAAAGGCTTCTTTGTTGGTTTTATAAAGACCCTTGTTAGCATAAAAATAATTTTCATCTTCAGTTAGAGTTTGTTTAGGGTGAGACTGGATCACATAAAGAAAATCCTTACTGGATATGAGCCTAGAAACATCGCTTAAGATTAAAAAAAGCAACAAGCAAAAAGTAAGCATCAAAAACCCTAACGCCAAAACAAGCGAGCGGTTTTTGATGCGTTTAAAGGGAGCGGTGAGGTTTTCTAAAAATTTAGAAAACGGCATGATTTTCCCTCTCCTTAATTTCATACTCTTTGATTTCTAAAAAACTAGCCCTTAAAGGCTTATCGCTTTTGATTTTAATGGGGTTGAAAAATTGATCTAAGGCTTTAAATTCGCCGTCTTTTTGCGCTTCCACTAAGGCTTTTAGGGGCGTGTTGAGCTTGAGTTGTAATTGCCTGAACGCCTTATTTTTGTGAAAAATCAAATCTTTAATCGCATTCAAACGCTTTTTAGAATCTTCCAAACTCACGCTATCACGCATCAAACTAGAGGGGGTGTCTTTTCGTTTGCTGTAAATAAAAGGGTGGATATGCGTTAAAGGCAAGCTCTCTAAATTTTTAAATGCCTTTTCAAAAACGCTTTCGCTCTCGCCCGGATGCCCCACAATAAAATCCGTACCGATAGCAAAATTCTTAGAAGCGATTATCTCTAATAATTCCCTATCGCTTTTAGTGCGGTTTCTTCGATTCATTCTCTCCAACATGAAATCATGGCCGTGCTGTAAAGCGATATGCAAATGTTTTTCTAAAAAATCCTCTCCTAAAAGCTCTAAAAATTCATCGTTGATTTGATTAGGCTCTAAGCTCCCAATCCTGATGCGTTTTAATCCGGTAATCTGGCTTAATTTTTTAATCAACCTTGCGATATTGCTTCCTCTATCCTTCCCATAGCTCCCCACGTTAGTGCCGGTTAAGACCACTTCTTGAACCCCTTTAGAGCATAAAAGACCCACTTGCTCTAAAATTTTCCTTTCTTCAAAGCTCCTAGCCCTCCCTCTCACGCTTGGGATAATGCAATAATTGCAATCAAAATCACAACCCTCTTGGATCTTGATAAACGCCCTAGTCTTACCCACAAACTCGCTCACCATCGTGGTGTCTAAGTGCTTGTTTTCTAAATTGTCATCTATAAAAAAACGCTTTTTTTCTTGTAAAAGCGCGTTAATCTTTTCTTTATTGTCATGCCCAAAAACGCCCTTTAAAAACCCTTTTTCAAAAAGCTCTTTACCTTGAGTCTTCACCCCACAGCCAGTAAATAGCACTTCCTTATTCAATCGCGCCATTTTTTTAGCGTAACTCCTTACCGCGCTATCGGCCCCATTAGTCACGGTGCAAGAATTGATTACAATAATATCCGCCTCTTGTTCTTCTAAAGTCGCGCTAAAATCCTTTAAATTCTCGCCCATCACTTGCGTGTCAAAAAGATTCGTCCTGCACCCAAAAGTTTTGAAATAGACTTTTTTCATTTTTGTTCCCTTTTATTCCCAAAACCATCGCCTAAAAAATCAGCATCCACTTTAAGCAGCTTGCTGGTCGTATAAGCGATATGGATATTTTCTTCTTTCAAAAAAGCTTCAACGATTTCAGCCACAATCTTGCTCCTTAAAGACATGGTCGCATACGAATTGGTTTGATACCACACCGAAATTTTTATCCCGTTATTTTCAGGCATCAAAAAGCATCGAGGCTTCACACTCAAACTCCTTAAAGAATACCGGTCGCGCATTTTATTGAGCTGTTTATAGGTAATATCCGTGTATTCTTTAGACAATTCTGTAGCGATGTTGAGCGCAATTTTAGAAGCTTTTTTAAAATCAGAATCAAATGTAACGCAAAAATCCACCCCATCCCAAACCGTTTTCATCCCAAAATGGCTGTAATTAGCGAACATGGTGGTGAAAATATAATTATTAGGCACAAAGATAATTCGGCCCGCTCTCCTGTTATTCGTGTAAGTGGTAAAGGTTACGTCTTCTAAAATCGTAATGTGCAACATAGAAATATCCAACACATCGCCAATAAAAATATCCGTCCCCTTAGCGATACGCACCCTATCGCCCACATGCACGCTCCCCCCAATCAAAATGATAAACCACCCAAGCAAGCTCATGAATAAATCCTTCATCGCAATCGCTAAGCCCGCGCTCGCAAAGCCTAAAACCGTTACCAAGTAAGTAACATTTTCTAAATAAGAAAAAAGAAAGATTAAAACGATCACGCTCACATTCACGAAGTTAATGGCTTTATTCACGGTATAGACGCGCTCATTATTTTCAATGTATTTACTGGAAATGATTTTTAAAATCCACGCAAACACCACGCTCAAAAGGGCTGCTAAAAACACATAAACCAATTTAAAAAGCTGGTTTTTAACTTGAGATTTGACAATGCTTATAGCTTCATCGCTGTCTTTTTGGAAAATCCCAATCGTGGTTTTTAAAATGTTTTGAGCCCCTTGCAATTCCAGGCGTTTGGCTTGAGTTTGATAAATCTCATCGCTTAATTTCGCGCTTTTATCCAAAGCATGCCACTGATTTAAAAGCTGGTGCTTTTGATCTAAAAGCTTTAAAACTTCTTCTAAAGCAGTCTGATTGCTTTTGAGACTTTCATGCTTTAAACGCATGCTTTTAATGAAAGAAATGCCATCAATGATCGCAATAGGGTTAGCGATATTAGGGATATTGGGGATATTGGGGCGCTCTATCAAGTCCTTAAAAGGATTGACCCCATAGCTTTCAAACATTTTTTGCTGGGACTCTAAAGCCTTTAAGGTATGCTCTAAGGTGCTAATCTTTAATAAATCCTTGCTTTTTTTGTTTTTTAAACGCCTTAATTCCTGCCTCACGCTCTCTTTTTCGGTATAAATTTGATTGTAGATCTTATAGTTTTCAAATTTTTTCAACCACACGTTATCGTCTTTGGCGAGTTTTTTATCCACCAAAGCCATTTGTTTTTGTATGGACAATAGCTCTTGGCTTTTATCTTCTGCTTGTAAAAACAAAAAACAAAAGAATAATAATACCCTTAATGCCATTTTTCTAACACCTTTAAAATCGTTTCTTTAGGGATATGAGAGACCGCTTCAAACGCTCCAATGCCTTTAGGCAGAATGAATTTGATTGTCTTATTTTCGCTTTTTTTGTCTAAAAACAAGCGTTCGTAAAATTTTTGAATATCGGTGATTTTGTAATGGAATACCAAATCAAATTTTTTCAATAAATTTTCTATGCGTTCGTATTCTTTTAAAGTGAGCATGCCTAAAGAAAGGGCTAAATCATTAGCCATGCACATGCCAATAGCGATCGCTTCGCCATGCAAAAATCGCTCATAATCAGTCTCTTTTTCTATCGCATGCCCAAAGGTATGCCCGTAATTCAACCCGGCCCTGATATTTTGCTCTTTTTCATCTTGCATAACGACTTGAGCTTTGATATTGACGCTTTGAAAGATTACTTCTTCTAAACAATCTTTTAAATCCTTTGTTTCTAATATTCCCACTAAATTTTTATCAAAACATACCGCCATTTTAATGATTTCAGCAACCCCTGCTTGAAATTCCCTTTTTTCAAGGGTTTTTAAAAAAGCTAAATCAATATAAACCGCTCTAGGCTGGTGGAACGATCCGATTAAATTCTTACCATAAGCCGTATTGATCCCTGTTTTCCCCCCCACGCTCGCATCCACTTGAGCGAGTAAAGTCGTAGGGATATTAATAAAATCAATCCCCCTAAAATAAATACTGCTCGCAAACCCCACCATATCGCTTATGACTCCCCCACCAAGGGCTATCATTAAAGAATGGCGGTTTAATTGCATTTCAAAGGCGTTGTTTAAGATGCGCTCTAACGAATGAAAATTCTTGTATTTTTCTCCGGACTCTATCACGCACACTCTGACTTCTAAGGCTTTCAAGCGCTCTAATAAATACGATAAATGCAACCCGGCCACGATACTATCGCTAATGATGAGCGCTTTTTGTTTCAATTTTATTTCAGGCAGTTCCCCCAAAAACACTTTATAGCTTTTTTCTTTTAAAGGGATTACAATTTCTTGCATTCTTTCACTCCGCTACAGGGATAAAAATTTGAGGGTTATCATCGTTTAAAAACGCTAATTTTTCCACTTTAGTGGATAAAAACCACCAAAAGCGCGTGTGCGTGATGCACTCTTCAAAAGGCATGAAATGCAAAATGGGATTTCTTAAAGAATTGAGATACATGATAGGATTTCTAATATCGGTTTGGAAAATCTCAATCTTGCGGTTGAATGCGTTGGCTAAATTTTCATAATGATTGACAATCTCGTTTTTATAGCGCTTGTTAGGGTCAAAATCATAGAGCAACAAGCCCAAATCCATTTGCATAGACACATCAAAGATCACTGAAGACATGTCCTCATTAATATCCAAGCTTTCATTCAACACCACCACGCTTTGAGAGGTTTTAGACAAGCCAAAAGTGTTGGTTTTATAAACCGGGGTGGCTGTTTTATACAAGGCTTTTCGGTGTTTTTTAGATAAAAAAAGCTCTCTGCCTACCACGATTAGGCCCATTTTTTTTTGGTGGTCTTCATGGAGTTTTTGGATAAAACTTTTCCCATAAAAATCAAAATTCACTTCAATGCTTTCGGTTTCTAGCGATAAAAATTTATGGTAAAACTTAGGGCTAGTGGGGTGTAAAACCTGAATGTAGAGCTTGTAGCTCTTTAAATGTTTGTGCAAAAACAAGGCCTGATACACATCGCGCATCATCGCTTTTCTGTTCTGCAAACGCATATCAATGTATAAATAAATGCTCTTACCAAAGGGGGCTGGAAACTGCCCCACATTGCTTTTGACTTGATGATACACCGCGTTTAAAATTTCTGGATTGCCTGCCACTAAGAGAATGTCTCGTGGCTGGATAACCAAAGACTTAGTGGAGAGCAACAAAACATCGTTGCGATAAAGCCCTACAATCCTGTATTCTTTTTGCCTGATAGAGCCAATGTGTCTGTAAGCAAAAATGCTCCCAAAAGGCACATCAATCTCCATGATCTCGCCCTTGCCTAACCCAAACTCTCTAGGGGTGCTAGGGATATTGGGCAAACGAGAAATGAATTTATTGGCTAAAACTTCAAATTCATCAATCAAAATAAGCTTTTCATCTTTATTTTCTTCATTGTTTTCTAAAGTTTTTTCACCATCTCTTTTCATGCTCAAAACCACGCGCATGCGTTTGAAATGGGTTTGAATGATTTTATGAATAATGCGCTGTTCTTTAAAATCTTGTATGATTAAAAACGCATCGCTCACCTCATCGTTTAACACTTGCAAAAGCCTGAAACTAGAAGTCGCATCAAAACAATAAAAAGCGAAAGTGCTCGGGTAGTTTTTAGGGATAAGGCTCTCATTTTTGACAACCACTATATAAAAATTATGATTAGAATAATGCCTTAGCACCAAGTCTAAAAAATTTTTTGCTACAATGCCATCTAAAATAAGGGCGATTTTTTTCAATTCCAAACTTCCTAAAAAATGATTACGCCATTATATCCAAGATTAAGGCTTAAACGATGGATTTTCAACTCCAAGCTATTGACAAACACGCGCGAGCTGGTCTTTTAAATTTAGCCCATTCTCAAGTGGCAACGCCTGTTTTTATGCCCGTAGGCACGCAAGGCTGCATCAAATCTTTAGACGCTACAGATGCGCAAGAAATTTTAGGCGCTAAACTCATTTTAGCCAACACCTATCACATGTATTTAAGGCCGGGCGAGAAAGTGGTTGAACAATTAGGGGGTTTGCATCGTTTCGCTCAATTTCATGGGAGTTTTTTAACCGATAGCGGAGGGTTTCAAGCCTTCAGTTTGAGCGATAATGTCAAATTGCAAGAAGACGGGATCGTTTTTAAATCCCATATTGATGGGAGCAAGCATCTATTCACGCCCTCTAAAGTTTTGGACATTCAATACGCCTTAAATAGCGATATTATGATGGTTTTAGACGATTTAGTGGGCTTGCCCGCTCCCTTAAAACGCCTTGAAGAATCCATTAAAAGAAGCGCTAAATGGGCGAATCTTAGCCTAGAATACCACAAAGAAAAAAACCGCCCCAACAACAACCTTTTTGCCATTATCCAGGGCGGGACGCATCTGAAAATGCGCAGCCTTAGCGTGGGATTAACGCATAAAGGTTTTGATGGCTATGCTATAGGCGGTTTAGCGGTGGGGGAAAGCGCTGATGAAATGCTAGAAACGATCGCGCACACCGCCCCCTTGCTCCCCAAAGACAAGCCTCGCTACTTAATGGGCGTAGGCACGCCTGAAAATATCCTAGACGCTATCAGTTTAGGGGTGGATATGTTTGATTGCGTGATGCCCACCAGAAACGCCAGAAACGCCACCCTTTTCACGCATTCTGGCAAAATTTCTATCAAAAACGCGCCCTATAAATTGGATAATACCCCTATTGAAGAAAATTGTGCATGTTATGCTTGCAAGCGTTATTCTAAAGCCTATTTGCACCATCTCTTTAGGGCTAAAGAACTCACTTACGCTCGTTTAGCCAGCTTGCACAATTTGCATTTTTATTTAGAGTTGGTTAAAAACGCCAGAAACGCCATTTTAGAAAAGCGGTTTTTGAGTTTTAAAAAAGAGTTTTTAGAAAAATACCACTCTTGTTCGCATTGAGTGGTAATAACTAAAACTTTTTAACTTTTTTAAAAAAAATAGGATTTTTAACTTTATTTTTATAGTAAAACTCATTTTGTTAAGGGGATAGGGGGTGTTTTGAAATAACTCTCCCCCTTAACCCCCAACTAAATCCCCCTAACCCAAGAAGACCGCCTTAAGAAATTATCGCTTGATTAAAATCAAGCTCTTTACTATTTATTTTTAAAAA
>NZ_MTWR01000030.1:0-64974 GCF_001998165.1 Helicobacter pylori
TTTTGTATTAGTTAGATGCTCCCTTAAAAAATGGGTTGGTGGTACACAGGGAATTGACTAGCCATGGCCTTCAATTCTTCTTTCACATGCAATTGCAAACTAACATTATTAATATCATTCAAAATATCTGATATTTTATTCCCTATGATTTCAAATTCCTTAGCTCCCATGCCCCTTGCGCTCAATGCCGCTGAGCCAATCCTTATCCCACTCGTTACAAAAGGGCTGCGCGTTTCGCCAGGAATGGTGTTTTTATTCACGGTGATCCCGGCATTCCCTAAGGCAATATCAGCGTCTTTCCCGCTATAAGGCTTATCCAAGAAATCCATTAAAAGCAAATGGTTAGAAGTGCCACCGCTCACTAATTTGTGGTTTTTTTCTTTTAATACTTTAGCCAAAACTTGCATGTTAGATTTCACTAATTTTGCATAAGCTTTAAATTCTGGTTTTAAATTCTCTTTAAACCCCACCGCTTTAGCAGCAATCGCATGCATCAAAGGCCCGCCTTGAGTCCCTGGAAAAATCGCTTTATCAATCTTAGCCGCTATCTCTTCATCATTAGTTAAAATAAGCCCCCCTCTAGGCCCTCTTAAGGTCTTATGAGTGGTGCTTGAAACCACATGGCAATGCGGAAAGGGATGGGCATGCTCATTAGCGACTACAAGCCCTGCCACATGAGCTATATCGCCTAGTAGTAACGCCCCCACTTCATCAGCGATTTCTCTGAATTTCTTAAAATCAATCTCCCTTGGATAGGCTGAAAACCCACACACAATGATTTCTGGCTTAACGATTTGAGCGATTTTTAGCGCCTCTTCATAATCAATATAGCCATCCAAACCCACGCCATAAGAAAAGCTCTGATAATGCTTGCCGGTTAAACTCACTTTAGCGCCATGCGTTAAATGCCCTCCACAGCTTAAATCCATGCCTAAAATCTTATCATAAGGCTTTAAAAGGGCGTGATAGACAGCGTTATTGGCTTGTGAGCCTGAATGCGCTTGCACATTAGCGAACTGGCAATTAAAAAGCTTTTTAGCCCTTTCTATGGCCAAGCTTTCTATTTTATCCACCACTTCACAGCCTCCATAATAGCGCTTGTTAGGATAGCCTTCAGCGTATTTGTTGGTTAAAATGCTTCCCATAGCTTCCATAACACTAGGAAAAGTGTAATTCTCGCTCGCTATCATTTCTAAATGCTCATTTTGCCGCTTATATTCTTCAAAGATCAATTCAAAAATTTCACTATCCGTTTGTTCTAAAAAATACGCCATTATTCTCCACTCTCAATATTAAAATCGTTTTTAACAGGACGCATCGCTGGGAATAAAATCACATCTTTAATGCTTTTAACTCCAGTGAGTAACATCACTAATCGGTCAATGCCTATGCCTTGCCCTGCAGTGGGGGGCATTCCATGAGCTAGGGCCCACACGTAATCTTCGTCCATGTATTGGGCTTCTTCATCGCCTTTTTCTTTCTCAGCCACTTGGTTTTTAAAGCGCTCTAGTTGATCTAATGGGTCATTCAATTCGCTAAAGCCATTAGCGATTTCTTTTCCTGCAATGAACAATTCAAACCTGTCAGCAATATTAGGGTTACTATCGTTGCGTCTGGCTAAAGGGCTAATCTCAATGGGATATTCGGTTACAAAAGTGGGGTTAATGAGCTTATGCTCTACAAAATGATCAAACGCTTCAGCGAGCAATTTGCCATGAGTGAGGTTTGGCTCTACTTTAATGCCCTGCTCTAACAAATAAGCCAAAAGCCTGTCTTCTTTTTCTAAAATGCCCTTGCTAATGCCCCCTATTGTTTCTAAAGCGTCCAAATAAGAAATCACGCTCGTTTGGTTGAAATCCACTTCCATATCGTTGTAAATGATTTTTGAATCTAAATTTAAAGTCTTTAGCAAGTAGTCAAACAATCTCTTACTGAGTTCAATCAAATCTTCATAAGTGTGATACGCCCAGTAAAACTCAATCATCGTAAATTCGGGGTTATGGCTGTGATCCATGCCCTCATTCCTGAAATTACGATTGATTTCAAACACCGCTTCAAAACCCCCCACAATCAAGCGTTTGAGGTATAATTCTGGAGCGATTCTCAAATACCTTTCAACTTCTAAAGCGTTGTGATAAGTGATAAAAGGCCTTGCGTTCGCCCCGCCAGGAATGGGGTGCATCATGGGGGTTTCCACTTCTAAAAACCCTTCCATTTCAAAGAATTTCCGCACGCTAGAGACAATCAAACTGCGCTTTTTAAACACATCTTTAACGCTAGGATTGACGATCAAATCCAAGTAGCGCTGGCGGTAACGCAATTCTATATCGCTTAATCCATGAAACTTTTCAGGTAAAGGCACAATGGTTTTGCTTAAAATATGAAATTCTAGGGCATGAATGCTTAATTCACCGGTTTTGGTAGCAAAAGGGAATCCTTTCACCAACACAATATCGCCCACTTCTAAATGCTTTTTCAAGCTTTTAAATTCATCGTTCAATTCATTTTGCGAAACATAAGCTTGCAAAATCGCGCTTTCATCTTCAACTTTAATAAAACATGCCTTACCCATTAAACGCAAAAGCTTGACCCTCCCTACAATACTCTCGCGTTTTTCTTTGTCTTTAGGCTCTTCTAAATCCTTAACATAAGCGTATTTTTCTAAAAAAGCGGCGTTGGTTAGGCTTCGTTTCAAGCCATTTTTATAAGGATTTTTGCCTTCTTCTCTCAAGCTATTGGCTTTATGGATGCGTTGTTGGATGTATTGGTTAGAAAACATGTTGTGCCTTTATAGGGGTTCTTTATTAGATGGGGTTGGGATTGGTGGGGTTTGGTTGGGTTTATTGTGTTTTGGCTCTAGCATGTTTTTAGGCAAATCTTTAGCCTTTTCTTTTAAAGCTTCTACGCCCTTATCCGTAGCCTTATTAAAAGATTCTTTGGCGTTATCAATAGATCCTTTATTTTTGACTTCATCGCTCATTTCTTCAAGGTTGTCTTTAAGGTTTTTCTCCACATGTTTGACGCCATCAAGACGCATGATCTTACTAGCGACGCTTTTCATGGTGGGGAAAATAGCACTCTTTTCTTGCAAATAGGCGTTAGCGTCTTTCATTAAATCCATTTTAGAGAGCGCATAAAGGATGAAAGAAAGCACTAAAAAAGTCTTCAAACATGAAAAAATAAACCCTAACGCCTTGTCTATAATGCCTAGACCGCTAAAGACTAACACCTTGCCTAGCAACACTCCAAGAGCTAAAAAAAACACCCAAATGGACGCCAACACCAATAAAAAACCAATGAGATTGGTCATGGTTTCATTTCTTAGATCATACAAATGCTGTGAAAATAAATTCCCAACAGCCACAGAATAGCGAGACGCCAAATACACGCCAAGCACAATCCCTAAAGTCCCCGCCACTTCACTCACGAAGCCATGATAAAACCCCCTAATCCCAAAGGCTACCACCACCACAAGTAACGCCAAATCAATATAGTTCAAACCCTAAACCCAAACCTTTCTCTCATATATCTCGCATAAAGATAGTCATAGCGTCTTAAAACAAACACCCATCACTCTTAAATCATGCCAATTCACGCTCTTTAGACTTGAAATTTGAAAATAATAACACAACTTAAAAAAAACTACCCTTAAAAAAATCAATCTAAAATTCTTAAATTAAAATATAGCTATAATACACTAAAACAATCTCAAGGTTTCAAAATTTAGCCATGCGTCTTATTCTGTTCAATCAAAACGCTTTTTTATTAGCATGCATGTTTGTTTCAAGCGTGTATGTGAACGCTGTTTTAGACGCTTATGCGATTGAAAACCCTTATATCACTATCATGCTCACAAGCCTATTAGCCCCTTTAAGCATGTTGGCGTTTTTAAAAACCCCTAGAAATAGCGCTTTTGCTTTGGGGTTTTTCGTGGGGGCGTTATTGTTTTACTGGTGCGCTTTAAGTTTTCGCTACTCGGATTTCACTTATTTATTACCCTTAATCATTGTTTTAGTAGCGTTAGTTTATGGGGTTTTATTTTATTTGCTGCTCTATTTTGAAAACCCCTACTTCAGGCTTTTGAGTTTTTTAGGCTCTGGTTTTATCCACCCCTTTGGATTTGATTGGTTAGTCCCGGATAGCTTTTTTTCTTATAGCGTGTTTAGAGTGGATAAATTATCGCTAGGGCTTGTTTTTTTAGCTTGCATTTTTTTGAGCGCTCAAAATCTTAAAAAATACGGGATCATAGCGGTTTTATTGCTGCTTGGCGCGTTGGATTTTCATTTCTTTAAAACAAGCGATTTAAAAGAGGTTGGAAATGTTGAATTAGTTTCCACAAGAACGCCCCAAGATTTGAAATTTGACTCAAACTACCTTAACAATATTGAAAACAACATCCTTAAAGAAATCAAACTCGCTCAAAGCAAGCAAAAAACCTTGATTGTTTTTCCAGAGACCGCCTACCCTATCGCTTTAGAAAATTCCCCCTTTAAAGCCAAGCTAGAAGATTTAAGCAATAATATTGCTATTTTAATAGGGACATTACGCACCCAAGGCTATAGCCTTTATAACAGCTCGTTTTTATTTTCTAAAGAGGGCGTTCAGATCGCTGATAAAGTGGTTTTAGCCCCCTTTGGCGAGACGATGCCTTTACCCAAGTTTCTTCAAAAACCCCTTGAAAAGCTCTTTTTTGGCGAGAGCGCTTATCTATACCGCAACGCTTCTAGTTTCAGCGATTTTACATTAGACGATTTTACTTTTCGCCCCCTGATTTGCTATGAAGGCACCTCCAAACCCGCTTATTCAAACAGCCCTTCAAAAATTTTTATAGTGATGAGCAATAACGCATGGTTTAGCCCAAGCATTGAACCCACCCTACAAAAAACGCTTTTAAAATACTATGCAAGGCGTTATGATAAAATCATCTTGCACAGTGCGAACTTTTCAACTTCTTACATTCTAAACCCTAGTTTATTAGGCGATATTCTTTTTAGGAAACGATAATGATTAAAGCGATTAATATTTCTCATGCTTTCGAAAAGCCTCTTTATAATGGCGTGAATTTACACATCAAGCCCAAAGAAAGCCTAGCGATTTTAGGCGTGAGCGGGAGCGGTAAAAGCACGCTTTTAAGCCATCTAGCCACCATGCTAAAACCGGATAGCGGGACGATCAGTTTGTTAGAACACCAGGATATTTATGCCCTAAATTCCAAAAAACTTTTGGAATTACGGCGCTTAAAAGTGGGCATAATCTTCCAATCGCATTACCTTTTTAAGGGTTTTAGCGCTTTAGAAAATTTGCAAGTCGCTTCAATTATAGCCAAGCAAGAAATAAATCATTCTATATTAGAACAATTAGGTATAGCCCACACCCTAAAACAAGGCGTGGGTGAATTGAGCGGCGGCCAGCAACAACGCTTAAGCATCGCCAGAGTGCTTTCTAAAAAACCCCAAATCATTATCGCTGATGAACCCACCGGGAATTTAGACACCACTAGCGCTAATCAAGTCATCAGCATGCTGCAAAATTACATTACAGAAAACGAAGGGGCGTTAGTCTTAGCCACGCATGATGAGCATTTAGCCTTCACTTGCTCTCAAGTCTATCGCTTGGAAAAAGAATCTTTAATTAAGGAAAAATAAGAAAATGTTACAACGCCCTAAAATTGTCGCTGAATTGAGCGCTAATCATAACCAAGATTTAAACCTAGCCAAAGAAAGCCTTCATGCCATTAAGGAAAGCGGCGCGGATTTTGTCAAGCTCCAAACTTACACGCCAAGCTGCATGACTTTAGATTCTAAAGAAGATCCTTTCATCATTCAAGGCACTTTATGGGATAAAGAAAATCTGTATGGATTGTATCAAAAGGCTTCTACCCCCCTAGAATGGCATGCTGAATTGTTTGAGTTGGCTAAAAAGCTTGATTTAGGCATTTTTAGCTCGCCTTTTAGCTCAAAAGCTTTAGAGCTTTTAGAGAGCCTAGATTGCCCCATGTATAAAATCGCTAGTTTTGAAATCGTTGATTTAGACTTGATTGAAAAGGCCGCTCGCACACAAAAGCCCATTATCCTTTCTAGCGGTATCGCCACACACGCCGAATTGCAAGACGCTATTTCTTTGTGCAGAGGCGTGAATAATTTTGACATCACCCTTTTAAAATGCGTGAGCACTTATCCCAGCAAACTAGAAGACGCTAACTTGTTGAGCATGGTTAAATTAGGCGAAACCTTTGGCGTTAAATTTGGCTTGAGCGATCACACGATTGGCTCTCTTTGCCCCATTCTAGCCACCACTTTAGGGGCGAGCATGATAGAAAAGCATTTCATTTTAAACAAATCCTTGCAAACCCCAGACAGCGCTTTTAGCATGGATTTTAACGAATTTAAAAGCATGGTTGGAGCCATCAAACAAAGCGTTTTAGCCTTAGGCGAAGAAGAGCCAAAAATCAATCCAAAGACTTTAGAGGAGCGAAGATTTTTTGCGCGCTCTTTATTCGTCATTAAGGACATTCAAAAAGGCGAAGCATTGACTAGCGATAATATCAAAGCCTTACGCCCCAACCTTGGCTTACACCCTAAATTCTATAAAGAAATTTTAGGCCAAAAGGCATCAAAATTCTTAAAAGCCAACACCCCTTTAAGCACTGATGATATAGAACGCTCATTGTAGGTTTGTTTTGATTAAAAAATGGGATTTTCAATTTTGTTTTATGGTTTTAGATTTGATTTTTGATTAAAATTTTTAAAAATTATTTTTAGTTTCTTTCACATTTTTTGCTAGTAACTTTAAAAGATCATTGGATTTCTTATTATAGTTTTGCATTAAAAATTTAGTGTCTATTAAAATTCCTTGTATATTTTCATATTGCTTTAGGTTGTCTCTCCACTCTCCATTTGCAAAGCCTATATTTTCAAAAATATTGCTCAATTTTAGCGGATTGTTAAATCTGTTGAATGGCATTAAAAAGATATTGTAAACCTCTTTTTTTGTTTCTAGTTTTGCCACATATTCGCCATAAACAATCTGTTTTATTATGGATGCACTATTGGGTAAATCGCTTGCAACTCCACTTATGCCATATCTATAATATTTTGCATCTAATATGTAAATTTTATCGTCAAACAGCATGATGCTATCTGGTTGCAATAAATAATCAGGGTTTTGATTAGAACACCGCAAATTCCACTTCGTTTTAGGAAAATAAACTTCTTTATTTTTTATACCAAATGCTCTGTCTATCATTCTTTCCCAAACAACATAAAAATGATATGTTCCAAATTTAAAATCAGTCTTATCCAAAATATTATCATCTTGTAAAAGAATATTTTTCATGGATTGAAAAAGGATTTTCTTGTCATCATTAAAGGTGTTGTGTAGCTTGTTTTCAAGCAGATAAATGCAATAATTTTTATCAGTGGGTAGGTTAAATTTTGGTGGCATAAACGAGCTAAAAACAAAGCCAAATTTAGAAAACGCTTCATGCACACAATATTTGTTTATAGCTGTTATCAATTCATTTTCATTTATCATCTTCCTTTTAACTTGAAAACGAGTATAAACAAAAGAGTTTTTATTGTTAAAAGTTTGAATAATAGGTCTATTTTTCTTAATCGTTTTGGAAAAATTGATTTTACCTTTTGCGTTATTTTCATAATAGCTTTTATTTTCTGCATAATAACCATGCGATAAAAAATATTCTATGATATTTTTATACGCTATGAGTGGAAAATTTGAGTTTATAATCTCATTTTTATTATTTAACAAATTTTCACATGCAATTGTTTTATTGTATTCTAAAAGAATAGAAATGAGCTTTTTTACATCTGCTCTAATGTTTTTATCATCGCCTGCATCAAATCCTAGTGGGAAACAAATTTGTAAATCATTATTGATGCTTCTAATACCTACAAAATTGTCGTTCAATTCATTGTCTGTAAAACAGTGCTCTTTTAAATTAAACATTGAATAAAAGTTCTTTTATATCATCACTAAAAACATCAAATTGGGTTCTACCTTTTTCTTTGATAAAATTTTTTACAACAGCTTCAAGTGTATTAAATTTTATAGTGTTAAATATTATATTTCTATCAAATTTAAAGACATCGTCCCAAAGGTATTTTATAACTTTATGTGCAAAATTTTCTTTGCTCTTTAGATCATCAATATTTACAAAATAAACGCCAAATCGCTTATCTTCCATAGAACTCAGCCCCTCGTTATTTGAAGCTATTTTTTCATTGATGGTGGTGCAAAATTTTTGCCAAGTTATATCAGTATCTAAAATTTTCATATTTTTAAAATCATCATCAACATTTTCAAAGGAATTTTCAATGAGTTGCATAGAAAATCTACGCTGAAACGCAGTATCTAGTGTGAATACATTTTGATCGCTCGTATTCATTGTAGCGATTATCCATAAATTTGATGGGATTCTTATACTTGCATGTTTATCGTTATGGACAATATTGGCAATATCCATATTATTGATAGCATACTCACTAGAACCTTTTTTAAAGCCATCTTTGTCATATTTTAGTCTGTCAAGAAGTTGAAAAATTTCTCCAAATATGGCAGGTGCATTACCACGATTTATTTCATCAATCACTAGAACATGCTTAGTTTGTGGGTTATGATACGCTTTTTTAAGGATATTTGTAAAAGGTCCAGGATTAAATTTGTAACTAACGATACCGCTATCATCTACACTTGGCATAATCTGTCCCACAAAATCACTATAAGAATAATCAGGATGGAACACTATCTTTTCTACCACGCTATTATTGCAATAATCTCTTTGCAAAGTATAACTTTTGCCGCTACCAGGAACACCATAAAGGATGATATTTTTTCCCCCATCTATTCTAACGCTTTCATCTATTTTACCATCATCTAAAGTTCTCGTTTCATTCTTGCTAAAAACCAATAAATGCTTGCTATTATTGATTAAGCCATTTAAAACATTGTATCTTGTATCAGCTGGTAAAATGATTTCTAATGTGTATTTTTTATAAGATATGTAAGTAAAAAGCAGAATATCATCAACATTTAATTCATAGTTTGATCGGTTTTCTTTTATTTTATCAACTTCTGCACTGATGATTTTCTTAATGCCTCCACCAAGTCTAGGGTCTGTTGCTAAGAGGATGCTAACTTTATCACTATAGTTAGATAAGATACCACTCATATCTACTTCGTCTTGGTCGTTGGCTTTATCAAAAAAATGCTCTAAAATACCTCTTGTAATACTAATTTGCTTGTTGATGCATTGGTTATCAATTTTCCTTAAATAAACTTTCATTTTTCACCTTTTTAAACACCTCGTTTTTTACAAACTCCCCCCACTGCTCTGCCATCGCCTTTGCAAACCCTGGAAATGTTTTACTCCTCCAAATTTGACGCTCTTTAGCTGATTTTGTTTTAGTCAGTCCATCGCTATACCATTTTGCTATTTTTTTACCGCTTTTAAATTCTATAAACTCGCCAGGATCAACGATGTTTGTATGTTTTAAAGGCGGTAAGTTTTTAAGCCACAAACAAGTCTTTTTTGATGCGCTATCGCCAAAGTGGTAAGGTTGGACTATTTGATTGGGTTTTTTGTATCTTGTATTCATTATACCAATAGGGTTTTCTATTGCAATATAAGGGATTTTTGCATCCACTAAATCCATAAAGAATTTTGAAGCTTCTTCTCTGTCTTTTGCACGGTTTGGGAATTTGGGGTGAGGTCTTTTTTGCTCTACGGGCAAATCTTTATCTTTAGGGTGGTAATACCACTTTGCTCCACTAACAGCCAAGAAAGTGCAAGGCGGGTGCGCTATCATCATATCCCATTGCGAAACTTTTGCATGTTTGCCATTTTGCAAAACACCGCCTTTATTTTCAATCACTTCAAAAACATCGCAATTAAAATGCCACTCAGGATGCCCGCCACTACACTCTAATAAATCACAACTATAAGCGTTGAAACCAAGCTTTCTAAATTCATTGCACACTCTTTGGCTTTCTTCACAAGCTATTAAGATATTTATATTAGTTTTTTTCATCTAAAACCTTTGCCACTGCTAGGGCTATATTTGTGGCAAAATTGACTGGCACTGCATTGCCTATCATTTTAAAACAAGCCGCTTGTGATCCGATAAATTCAAAATCATTAGGAAAAGTCTGCAAAATCGCTGCTTCTCTTATGGTGATTGAGCGGCTTTGATCGGCTTCTGGATGTATAAACATAAAACCATCTTTTTGCAAATGCGCCACTAAGGTTGGCGATGGTTTATCCCATTCTAAATTTCTGTATTTGTTATGGTTTGAGACTTTTCCTGTAATCTTAGTGTAAAAGTCAAGCTTTTCTTTTGCGGAAGCGTTATTCATGTTGTTTTCAATCCAAAATTTCATCGCTTTTAAATCTCGTAAATTATTATATCGTGGAAAATTTTGTGTCAAATTATTTGTGCCAATAAGTTCATGAGAAATGTTTTTATTATTGATTTTTAGGGGCGTTTTGAGCGGTCTAAACTTGGGCAAATGGCCAATAGCGTCTTTAACGGTAAGCGGTGGGTTTTTTGATTTGAGATTGTCTAGGTTTTGATAAAATTTGAATAACCATTCTTTATTGTCTTTACGAACGCCAAATACGATCACTCGTTTTCTGGTTTGTGGGACTTCGTAATCATCGCTAGAATAGATTATCTCTTTCATTTCATTTGGTTTTTTAATTTCATACCCTATTTTTGAAAAAGCTTCATAAATCCTGTCTTTTACAAATTGATTACCCGGTTTTGCACTAAGCATGCCAGGAACATTTTCAAACACAAAACATTGTGGTTGGTAATAATCAACTATCTTAACAAAACTTTCAAAAAGATAATTCCTATAATCATATTTCATAGAGTGCTTATCTTGCGCTCTCCCCACAAGAGAATAAGCTTGACAAGGAGGACCGCCAAAGATAACATCTATTTTTTTACCACTAATTACGCCATTTAGCCCAAATTGGCTAACGCTTTCATCATTATCAGATCCATAAATTTTAAGAGTTTCATCACTCCAAGAGCCATTTATCAATTCATCAGTTTTTTGAATATCAAATTTGATAACTCTTTTTTTTGTTTCTTTTTCACTGATCTTAAAGCGTTTGATTAGAGCATTTCTCAGTGTAGTAACCATAGGTTTTTCCCATTCAATGTGGGCTAAAATATTAAATCTATTTGTATTCGCAAAGCCCAATGATAAACCGCCAGCCCCACTAAATAAATCTATGCAATTATATTTGCTCATTTAAACTCTTAACGCCATCATGGTTATAGTATTGTAAAGCCTATTTGATATTTTATTTCTTGTTTCATTTTATCCGCCAACTATCTTCTGCTTTATGATTGTAGCAAAATAAATTAGGGTCAAAATAACTTAAGTGGATTTTTTGTATCTATTTCAATAAAACTCGGTGCAAGTTCTCATTATGCCTAAACCCACACTCTTTTAAATGGGGTAAAATTCTCTCTCTTTTATCCCCTAACCCCCAAAGAATGCTTTTTAAGAGGTTATCCGTTTGATTAAATCAATCTCTTATGTTTAATCTTAAAAAATGCCTTTGAATATTTTTATTGATGATCAATAAAAAAAGTCAATCCATTTTAAATAATTTTTAACTACAGATTTCACATGCACTTTAAACAAAGTTCAAATAAGGGGGCTGATAATACCCCTTATGACAAAAAGGCTGTGTCTAAAGCACTAGCTCAGTAAAAAGATAATTTCATTTCACTTTTTCAAGATACTCTTCTGTTTCCGTATTCACCTTAATCGTCTCACCCTCTAAAACATGGAAAGGCACTTGCACGACCGCACCGGTTTCTAAAGTCGCTGGTTTTTTGCTCGCGCTGGAAGTATCGCCCTTAAAATTAGGAGCCGTTTCCACAATCTTTAAAGCCACAACTTGCGGCACATCCACTGAAATCGCCTTGTCATTATGCAATAAAACCTGCACTTGCATACCGTCTAGCATCCATTTAGAAGCCTCGCCCACTTGAGAGTCGTTTAAAGCGATTTGCTCATAGCTCTCTATATCCATGAATTGGTATGTATCGCCATCGTGATAAAGGTATTGCATCGTTTTTTCAACTAGGTTAGGTTCTTCGCACTTATCCCCCGCATGGAAAGTCTTTTCAATCACCTTGCCATCTAAAAACGACTTGATTTTCGCACGCACGAAAGCCGCGCCCTTGCCGGGCTTGACATGCTGGTATTCTACAATCCTATAAGGCACACCGCCCAATTCAATTTTCAAGCCCTTTTTGAGCTCGCTCATCCCAATTGCCATGTTACACTCTTTCCTTGTTGATTAAATTTTATTAGCGCTACCCAAAAGTTTCATGCGCTCCTTGACCACATTTTTAAGCGCTAATTGGGCCGGAGAAAAAAACTTCCTCAAATCAAATTGGCTCTTATCTTCATTGGCCACCTTGCGCACTTCTGCGATGAAAGCGATCCTTAAATCCGTGTCGGTATTAACCTTATTGATCCCCCCTTTTATGGATTCTTGTAAAAATTCAAAAGGCACGCCCTTAGAGCCTTTCAAATCGCCTCCAGCGTCCAAATAAGATTTCCTCACATCATCCGGTATCGCGCTCGCTCCGTGCAAAACTAAAGGGATATTAGTGAGCCTTTTGACTTCTTGCAAGCGTTCAAAATCCAATTTGGGCTCGCCCTTAAACTTAAACGCTCCATGGCTTGTCCCAATGGCTGGGGCTAAGTAATCCACTTGAGATTCTTTGACAAACTGCTCCGCTTCTTTAGGATTCACTAACACCGCGTCTTTTTCATCTACTGAAATATTGTCTTCAATCCCCATCAAACGCCCCAGCTCCGCTTCCACGCTCACTCCAGCGTTATGCGCCATTTTGACCACTTTAGAAGTCAATTCCAAATTTTCTTCAAAAGCATGATGAGACGCGTCAATCATCACAGAAGTGAAACCCGCTTTCACGGCTTTTTCGCAGCTTTCAAAAGTCGTTCCATGATCTAGGTGTAAGGCTACAGGAATGTGCGGGTAGCGTTCGCACATGATTTTCACCATGCCCACCGCCATATCAATCCCCATGTATTTGATCGCTCCTTCACTCGCTTGAATGAAAAGCGGAGAATTTTCCTCGTTTCCTGCTTCAAAAATAGCGTTTAGCATTTCAAAATTCACGAAATTAAACGCCCCTACCCCATAACCTTCTTTATGGGCTTTCAATAAGATTTCATTGCCTTTAACTAACATGATAACACCTCATCTACTTGTTGATAACAATTTTAGCGTGCTTCCTTAATTCCTCGATTCGTTGATTCATGCGTTCTTGGAAAAGCTTTTCTTGTAACATCCCCTTAATGGTGGGTTTGGCTTGCTCATAAGTATAAGTTACAGGGCTGTCTTTTGAAATCAAATAGATAATATGATAACCAAACTCCGTTTTAACAGGGGTTTTAGTGTAATCCCCAGGAGTTAGAGCGAAAGCGGCTTTAGAAAAATCCGGAGCCATTTGGTTTTTCTGGAATTTCCCCAAATCGCCGCCATTTTGCGCGTTCTTGCTGTTAGGATCAATCGTATCCCGATTGGCTAACTCAATGAACTTGGCTTCTTTTTTAGCCTTTGGCTGTTTGTCAATCTCAGAAATAATCCGTTTAGCCTCATCTTCGGTTTTCACTAAAATATGCCTAGCATGGGCTTCTTGCTTGACAAAAAGCTGATCTTTATTAGCGTTGTAAAAATCCTGCATTTCTTTTTCTGGGATTTGGACTTTTTTCACTTCTTCAGCCTGTTTTTTAGCCCAAAATTCCACTAAAGCCTGTTTTTTAACCGCTTCCATCATCGCTTTAAATTCTGGAGTCTGATTAAGCTTTTCTGCCTTAGCCTCATTTTCTACAAGCACGGTGCGGATAGCTTGCTCAATCAAGGCTTCTTTTTCTTTCTCTTTAAGCTTGTCAAAATCAAAATTAGGATTTCGTTGCTTAATCATGTCAAAATCGCTTTTGGTGATAGGCCTGCCATCCACTGTCGCTAACACGCCTGCTGAAGAATCAGTCGTTTTTTTCGTGTTATGTGCAGCGTTATTCGCATTATGAGCCGGCTTAGCCACCAAAAACGACATGCTCAACGCACCCACTAACGCTAAATTTAAGATATTTTTTTTCATTGTGTGTTCTCCACTCTAAACTAATTTTCATCATTAAATTCACATTATAGCAAATTTAAAACAAAATCAGCTATCATAATTATAGAAAACTCACATTGAGGGGTAAGAAATGCTTAAAGTTATTCATTCCATTCAAAGCGGGTAAAAATGTTCGCCTCAGATGTTGTAATAATATTGATTATCTTTTTTGGTGTTAGTTTTATTCTTTTTGGAAAGAAAAGGATATTAAAGAAGATTCAAAATTTCATAAAACAATAATGAATATTGTATTTACCATTGTTGTTGTAATCGTTTTGTGTCCTTGGATATTGATGGTATTGTTTTACCCCATAATGTATTTATTACTGCATGTTATCCCATCTTAAATAACTTCTATACTCTTTTAGCCAATCTCATATTGATAAGTTTACTATGTAAGATTAAGGGACTTTGTGCTTAAATTACCCTATCAAAGCGAGAAGGATTTCAAGTTATGGTTTTGTCTTTATCTATCCTTAAAAAAAGCTTTAATGATTTTTTAAGCGTTAGAATGCTTTTAATCAATCTTGGCCCTATCCTTTTGAGTTTGGCGTTTTTTGGAGCTGTTTTTTACTACAATGGCGGGAGTATTGTGGGTTATTGCCAAACTTTATTACCGCAATCTTTGAATGATTATTCCCATTCTCAAGGCTTTTTTGCTGGTGTGTTCGCATGGGTTTTTAAAGCGTTAGTGTATTTTCTTATTTTTTGGATCGTGATTCTTTTGAGTTTAGTCATCAATATTTTTGCGTCTATTTTTTACACCCCTTTAGTGGTCTCTTATTTGCACCAAAAATATTATCCCCATGTCGTTTTAGAAGAATTTGGCTCTATCCTTTTTTCTATTAAATATTTTTTAAAATCGCTCGCTTTTATGCTTTTATTCTTAGCGGTTTTAACGCCCCTTTATTTCATTCCCTTTATAGGGGTCTTTGGGGTCTTTTTTTCTATAGTCCCGCATTTTCTTTTTTTCAAAAACACCATGAGTTTGGATATAGCCAGCATGATTTTTAATTATCAAAGCTATCAAAATTTACTCAAACAGCACCGGTTAAAGCATTATCGTTTCTCGTTTTTTTGCTATCTTTTTTCCTTAATCCCTTTTTTTAATTTTTTTGCCACCTTGTTGCAAACCCTAATGCTAGCGCACTACTTTTTTATCCTTAAAGAAAAAGAATGTTAGATTTTCTCCAAGAGCTTAGCACCCCCCATGTCAGGGATTTTTTCTTGTTGTTTTTAAGGGTTAGTGGCGTGCTGTCTTTTTTCCCTTTTTTTGAAAACCATTTAGTGCCTTTGTCGGTGCGTGGGGCTTTGAGCTTGTATGTGAGCGCGATTTTTTACCCCACTTTAGAATTTTCAAGCGCCACTTACACGCCAGAGGGTTTTATTATCGCTTGCTTGTGCGAGCTGTTTTTAGGGGTGTGCGCGTCTGTCTTTTTACAAATCGTTTTTGCGAGCTTAGTGTTTGCCACTGACAGCATTAGCTTTTCTATGGGGCTTACCATGGCGAGCGCTTATGATCCCATTTCAGGATCGCAAAAACCCATTGTGGGGCAAGCCCTTTTATTGTTAGCGATTTTAATTTTATTGGATTTATCGTTCCACCATCAAATCATTTTATTTGTAGATCACAGCTTAAAAGCCGTCCCTTTAGGGCGATTTGTCTTTGAGCCAGAATTAGCTAAAAACATTGTCAAAGCCTTTTCGCACTTGTTTGTCATAGGGTTTTCTATGGCGTTCCCTATTTTATGCTTGGTGTTATTGAGCGATATTATTTTTGGCATGATCATGAAAACCCATCCTCAGTTCAACCTGCTCGCTATCGGGTTTCCGGTTAAAATTGCGATCGGGTTTGTGGGCATTATTTTAATCGCTTCGGCTATCATGGGGCGTTTTAAAGAAGAAATCAGCTTGGCCTTTAGCGCCATTAGCAAAATCTTTTAAAGGATCAATATGATTAGTTTTAAAGAAGCCCTAAAAATCCATTCTAGCATTCCCTTAAAACCCTTAGAAATAGAGGTTGTCTCTTTGTTTGAAAGCGCAGGGCGCATTTTGGCAGAGGATATTATTTGCGTTCACGCCTTGCCTAAATTCAATCAAAGCGCAATGGATGGCTATGGGTTTAAAATGCAAGATTTAGGTCAAAAAACTCAAGTCATCCAACACATTTTTGCCGGAGATGATGTGAGCGCTTTAGAAGTTAAAGAAAATGAATGCGTTAAAATCATGACTGGAGCGATGGTGCCAAAGGGAATAGAAACGATTATCCCTATAGAATGCATGCTAGAAAGCCATAAAAATTCCGCCCTAGCTCCCAAAGATTTTAAAATAAACGCCAATATCCGTCAAAAGGGCGAAAACGCTTCTTTAAACAGCGTGTTAGTCCCTAAAAATACCCGTTTGAATTACGGGCATATCGCGCTCATTGCCTCTCAAGGGTTAAAAGAAATCAAAGCGTTTAGAAAATTAAAAATCGCTCTCTTTAGCAGCGGTGATGAATTAGTGCCTTTAGGGCAAAACGCCCTAGAATGCCAAGTTTATGATGTCAATTCAGTGAGTGTTTTTAACATGCTTAAAAACTACAACACGCATTTTCTAGGGGTTTTAAAAGATGATAAAAATTTACAGCTTAAAATACTTGAATTGCAAGGCTATGATGTCATCCTTTCAAGCGCGGGGGTGAGCGTAGGGGATAAAGACTTTTTTAAAGACGCCTTGAAAGAAAGAAACGCCCTTTTTTATTATGAAAAAGTCAATCTCAAACCTGGAAAACCGGTAACTTTAGCCCAACTCAATCAAAGCATTATTATAGGCTTACCGGGTAATCCTTTAAGTTGCTTAGTCGTTTTACGAGTTTTGATTCTACCCTTATTGGAGCGCTTATCCTTAAATAAAGATTTTAAATTAAAACCCTTTAAGGCTCAAATCAATGCCCCTTTAAAGCTTAAAGGCGAACGCGCGCATTTAATCCTAGGCAACTATTCAAACCACCAATTCATTCCTTATAATAACAACCGCTATGAATCAGGAGCGATTCAAGCCCTTGCTCAAGTGGATTCTATCGCTCTAATTGATGAAGGAGTGGGATTGGTTCAGGGCGAAATTGAAATTTTAAGGTTTGAAAATTAAAATGGCTTTTAACAATGCTATAATGATAGGTTTAAAACCCCACTCATAAAGGTTCTGTTTGTGGATAACTACACCTATAGCGAATTGTTAAAAAGCTTGCAAAACAAATGCGATAATATCGCTTTAATCATCAAGCCTGAAAAGATCAAACAAGAATTAGAACGCATTGAAAAAGAGCAAGAAGACCCTAATTTTTGGCAAGATGTCTTAAAGGCTAGAGACACCAATAAAGAAAAAGTGCGCCTGAACCGCTTGCTAGAAACCTATCAAAAAACGAAAAATTCTTTAGATGAAAGCGTAGAATTGTTTGAACTCGCTCAAAACGATAACGATGAGGTTACTTTATCCTTACTCTATGAAGAGGCTCCTACTTTAGAACACAGCGTGCAAAAAGTGGAAATTGAAATCATGCTAAGCGGTGAAAACGACGCTTCAAACGCTATTATCACCATTCAGCCTGGAGCGGGGGGGACTGAAAGCCAGGATTGGGCGAGTATTTTATATCGCATGTATTTGAGGTGGGCAGAAAGAAGGGGCTTTAAAAGCGAGATTTTAGATTACCAAGATGGCGAAGAAGCGGGCATTAAAGGGGTCGCCTTTATCATTAAGGGCGAAAACGCTTATGGCTATTTGAAAAACGAGAGCGGGGTGCATAGGCTTGTAAGGATTTCGCCCTTTGATGCGAACGCCAAACGGCACACGAGTTTTGCGAGCGTGCAAATTAGCCCTGAATTAGACGATGATATTGATATAGAAATTGATGAAAAAGATGTCCGTTATGATTATTACAGAGCCAGTGGGGCAGGCGGTCAGCATGTCAATAAAACAGAAAGCGCGGTTAGGATCACGCATTTTCCTACCGGCATTGTGGTGCAATGCCAAAACGACAGGAGCCAGCATAAAAACAAAGCGAGCGCGTTAAAAATGCTTAAATCCAAGCTTTACGAATTGGAATTAGAAAAGCAACAAAGCAGCGCCAAAAATGAAGAAAAAAGCGAGATTGGTTGGGGGCATCAAATAAGAAGCTATGTCCTAGCCCCCTACCAGCAAGTCAAAGACGCGCGCTCCAACACCGCTTATAGCAATGTGGAAGCGATACTAGATGGCGATATTGATGCGATTTTAGAGGGCGTTTTGATTGCTAAAGCTTAAGTGCGCTAAAATGACAGCTAGGAATTATGGTTAAAAACGCTTTTTAAAACCAATTGGCAAGGAACAACAATGACACAAGAAGAATTAGACGCTTTGATGAATGGTGGCGATTTGGAAAACTTGGAAGCCATAGAGGCTAAAGAAAAGGCCAAAGAGGAGGCTAAAGAAGAAACTAAAGAAGAGCCTAAAGAGAGTAAAGAGAATTCCGGTTCTAGTGAAAAAATGACCGTCAAAAAAGAGGACGCTGAAAAATACGGCAAGATTAGCCCCAATGAATGGCCACCCCCTCCCCCCACTGAAGAGCATAAGGTCGTGCATCAATTAGACGATGTTACAAGAGATTCTGAAGTGAAAGCCACGCAAATTTTTGATCAATTGGATTTGATCGGAGCTAGCGCTGAAAAGATCGCTAAAATGGTTAAAAAAATCCAAGAACCTTTGCAAAAACACCAGGAAATTTTTGACAATTTGCATGGTCATTTCCCCCATGTTGAATCTTTTAAAACCGCGCTCAATGAGCAACAAGAAATCCTAAACGCCCTTAAGAGCATTGAAGAAGAGGCCACCAATTGCTCTGATAGCTCCATGCAAGCGATGGATATTATGCAGTTTCAAGACATCCACCGCCAAAAAATTGAGCGAGTGGTTAATGTCATGCGAGCGCTCAGCCAATACATGAATTCGCTTTTTGAGGGCAAAATTGATGATTCTAAGCGCGTGAGTTCAGCGACTTTTATCACCGGCGATGACGACAAAGATTTAGCCAGTGCTGATGATATTGAAGCTTTGATCGCTTCTTTTGGAGCCAAGTAGTTTTGAATCAAGTTGAATTACTCTCTCCAGCCGGTAATTTAAAGAAACTTAAAATCGCTCTCAACTATGGGGCTGATGCGGTTTATGGGGGGGTGAGCCATTTTTCTTTACGCAATCGCGCTAGCAAGGAATTCACTTTAGAGACCTTTAAAGAAGGGATTGATTACGCCCATGCCTTGGATAAAAAAGTCTATGCAACCATCAATGGTTTCCCTTTCAATTCACAGCTCAAACTTTTAGAAGAGCATCTTTATAAAATGGCAGAGCTAGAGCCAGACGCTTTCATTATCGCTGCGCCTGGTGTCATCAAGCTCGCTTCAAAAATCGCCCCGCATATTCCCATCCATTTATCCACGCAAGCGAATGTCTTAAATTTGCTCGATGCGCAAGTGTTTTATGATTTAGGGGTTAAACGCATCGTGTGCGCTAGGGAATTGAGCCTGAATGATGCGATTGAAATTAAAAAAGCCTTACCCGATTTAGAATTAGAAATCTTTGTGCATGGGAGCATGTGCTTTGCCTTTTCAGGGCGTTGCTTGATTTCGGCTTTACAAAAGGGGCGCGTGCCTAATAGAGGGAGTTGCGCGAATGATTGCCGGTTTGATTATGAATATTATGTGAAAAACCCTGATAACGGCGTGATGATGAGGTTGGTTGAAGAAGAGGGCGTAGGCACGCATATTTTTAACGCTAAAGATTTGAATCTCTCTGGTCATATCGCTGAAATTTTAAGCTCCAACGCCATTAGCGCGCTTAAGATTGAAGGGCGCACCAAGTCCAGTTACTACGCCGCACAAACCACGCGCATCTATCGTTTGGCGGTTGATGATTTTTACCATAACACCTTAAAGCCGAGTTTTTATGCTAGCGAATTGAACACGCTTAAAAACAGGGGTTTTACGGACGGCTATTTGATGCGAAGGCCTTTTGAAAGGTTGGATACTCAAAACCACCAAACAGCCATTAGCGAAGGGGATTTTCAAGTCAATGGCGAAATCACAGAAGATGGGCGCTTTTTTGCATGCAAATTCACCACCACCACTAACATAGCTTATGAAATCATCGCCCCCAAAAATGCGGCTATCACGCCCGTAGTCAATGAAATTGGCAAGATTTATACCTTTGACAAACGCTACTATCTAGTGCTTTATAAAATCCTTTTAGAAAATAACACCGAGTTAGAAACTATCCATAGCGGGAATGTGAATTTGGTGCGATTGCCCGCGCCTTTGCCGGCTTTTAGTTTTTTACGCACCCAAGTAGAGTCTAAAAATGGCGTTTAGAGATTAGGTATTAAAAATAAGAGAAACGCATGCCCTTAGAAACCATCACGCTCGCTCATATTTACGAAGAACAAGGGTTTTTTGAAGAAGCGTTGCAAATTTATACTAATATTTTAAAAAAAACCCCTGACCATGCAGAGGCGTTAAAACAAATAAAGCGTTTGGAAAAAATCCAAAAAAATTGCACTCCTTTCAAGCACGATGCAATCTTAGAGCGGCACTATTTGAATTTTATCAAAGGGGATTTTTTGAGCGTTGAAAATTTAGAAAAATGGCTGGTAGAATGGAATTGAAAAACATTATTTCAGAAACCCTTAATGAAATTGAAAAAATGGCTAAAACGATTGATAATAACTTTGATGCGGCGCAAAAAACGCCCTCTTTTTTCAAAACACCCCCTTATTTGCAAAACACCCCAAACCCTCAAAACACCCCTTTAGAGCCAAAAAACGCTGCTAAAATAGAAACCCAAGAAAAAATCACAGAAGAAAATACAGAAGAAAATACAGAAGAAAAAGAAGAAGCAAAAGGAATCATTACAGAAGAAATCACGCTAGAAACCCCCACGCAAGCGCCAATTTCAAGCGAGCGGGTTTTTTTAAAAAACTTACTGGAAAGAACCTTAGTGTTATTGAAAGGCATGCAAGCTTTAGAAGAAAAGGAAGCCCTAGAGCGATTGGATTTAGTGGCGCGTTTCTTGCAATACCAATTGAGCGTGCTTGAAAAACGATTGGAATCTTTGGAGCGAGAAAACACAAAGTAGCATGCAAAAATAAAGTTTTGTTTTAATTAAATACTGACGCTGAAATTTTATTTTAATTTTAAAAAATGGGGTTTTAGTTACTTTATTTTAAACCCATTTCCTTAAAGGGGATAGAGGTATTTTGAAATCATTCTCCCCCTTTTAACCCCCCTAAAATAAGAAATTATCGCTTGCTTACGCAGGCTCTTTTGAGGGTAAAAAACACTCAAAGTGCTTTTTAATTTTTAATATTCCATGAAAACAAAGCCTTAAATTCCCATTAATAACTATGATAATGTTTTGAATTTTTATTTTTAAGACATCTTTAAGGTATCTTTAGTAATAAAATGCTAGAATCAAGCCCTTAAAACATTAACAAAGTTAATCGTTTTTAAAGTTGTAGAAATCATTGAAGGAGTTAATTGAAGTATGATAGAAGTTTTAATGATAGAAGATGATATAGAATTAGCCGAGTTTTTGAGCGAGTTTTTGCTCCAACATGGCATTCATGTAACCAATTACGATGAGCCATATACCGGCATTAGTGCGGCTAACACACAAAATTATGATTTGTTGTTGTTGGATTTGACTTTGCCTAATTTAGACGGGCTTGAAGTGTGTCGACGCATCTCCAAACAAAAACATATCCCTATTATTATTTCTTCAGCAAGAAGCGATGTGGAAGATAAGATTAAAGCGCTAGATTATGGGGCTGACGATTACCTCCCTAAACCCTATGATCCTAAAGAATTACTAGCTCGCATCCAATCCTTGCTCAGGCGTTCTCATAAAAAAGAAGAAGTGAGTGAGCCAGGCGATGCGAATATCTTTAGGGTGGATAAGGATAGCCGAGAAGTGTATATGCATGAAAAAAAGCTAGACTTAACTAGGGCTGAATATGAAATCCTTTCGCTTCTCATTAGCAAAAAAGGTTATGTGTTTAGCCGTGAAAGCATTGCGATTGAAAGCGAGAGCATCAACCCTGAAAGCTCTAATAAAAGCATTGATGTGATCATTGGCCGTTTGCGATCCAAGATTGAAAAAAATCCTAAACAACCGCAATATATCATCTCTGTTAGAGGGATTGGCTATAAATTAGAATACTGACATTCTAATAAGGAGTTAAGGGGTTTTGCGTTTTTCTATCTTTTTTAAAGTTGTCGCTTTGTTTATGATAACGCTCTTTAGTTTTGGAGCGTTCGCTTACTATTTCGTGTCTTCTCAAATCAATCATGAAAACTATCAAAACGAAATGCGTCATTATCAGTTTGTTACCACCATCAATGAAATTTTAAATAACTACTCTGATTATAGAGCCATAGAAGATTACCTCTATAAAATTGGTTTTAAAGAAACCACAATGGAAAATTTAGAAAAGGTTTTAGCCAAAAGACGCCACCAGTTGCACCATAGGAATATTGGGTATGCTGAAGTGTTTAAATTCAACGATATGGTTTTTATCCTTTTAAAAAAGGATGAGCATTTTGTGCTTTATAAAGATTTGCATTCGGTTTCTTATAGGAATTATTTCTTATCTATTATGGTGGGTTTATTATTGATTTTATTCCTTTTTTTATTTGTTTTGCAGAGTTTATTGCCCTTAAGAGAGTTGAGATCTCAAGTGAAACGCTTCGCTCAAGGGGATAAAAGCGTGAGTTGTAAAAGCAAGCAAAAAGATGAAATAGGGGATCTGGCTAACGAATTTGACAATTGCATCCAAAAAATCAATGCGATGAATGAATCTCGGGTTTTATTTTTGCGCTCCATCATGCATGAATTACGCACCCCTATCACTAAGGGCAAGATACTAAGCTCTATGCTCAAAGAAGAGCTGCCTTACAAACGCTTTTCATCTATATTTGATCACTTGAACATGTTGATTGAGCAATTTGCCCGCATTGAGCAGTTCGCTTCCAAAAATTATGGGAGCAATAAAGAAAAATTTTTAATGAGCGATTTGATAGACAAGATTGAAAAAATGCTTTTAATTGATGAGAATAAAAAAAGCCCTATCCATGTATCCTCTTCCAATTACATCATTGAAGCGGATTTTGAATTGTTTTCTATAGCGTTAAAAAACATGGTAGATAATGCGATCAAATACAGCGATGACAAACAGGTGTTTTTGGATTTCATAGGAAATGATTTAGTGGTGTCCAATAAAAGCGAACCTTTAAAAGAAGATTTTGAAAAATATTTGCAACCCTACTTCAAATCTTCTAACCCCAGCCAAGCCCATGGTTTTGGGTTAGGCATGTATATCATTAAAAACGCTTTAGAGGCTATGGGATTGAATTTGAGCTATCATTACGGCAATGGAAGAATTTGTTTCACTATCCATGATTGCGTTTTTAATCATTTTTACGATTTAGAAGAAGATGATGAAGAGCTACCCCCCCCCCCCCCGAAAATTTGAGAGAGGTGAGCGGAATGAAGGGGATAGAAAAAGCCAATTGTGGGGTTAAAGAAAAACAATAAAGAGAGAACATGTTCAAACGATTGAGAAGATTACGAAGCAGCGAAAACTTAAGAGCGATGCTAAAAGAAACGCGTCTGAATATTGATGATTTCATCGCTCCCTTATTTGTCATAGAGAGCGATAGTTGTATTAAAAATGAAATCAACTCCATGCCTGGCGTTTATCAAATGAGCGTAGAATCTCTTTTAAAAGAATGCGAAGAATTAGTGGGTTTAGGCATCAAAGCCGTTTTATTGTTTGGCATTCCTAAACATAAGGACGCTACAGGAAGCCATGCGTTAAATAAAGATCACATTGTCGCAAAAGCCGCTAGAGAGGTTAAAAAACGATTCAAGGATTTAATCGTTATAGCGGATTTGTGTTTTTGCGAATACACCGACCATGGGCATTGCGGGATTTTAGAAAACGCTTCTGTGTCTAACGATAAAACGCTAGAGATTTTAAACCTTCAAGGGCTTATTTTGGCTGAAAGCGGTGTGGATATTCTAGCCCCAAGCAACATGATGGATGGGAATGTTTTAAGCTTGAGAAAAACGCTAGATAAGGCCGGCTATACCCACACGCCCATCATGAGCTACTCCACTAAATTTGCGAGCAGTTACTATGGGCCCTTTAGAGATGTGGCAAACTCTGCGCCGAGTTTTGGCGATCGCAAAAGCTATCAAATGGATTACGCTAATAAAAAAGAAGCGCTTTTAGAAAGTTTAGAAGATGAAAAACAGGGTGCGGATATTTTAATGGTGAAACCGGCTTTGGCGTATTTGGATATTGTTAAAGAAATCAGAGATCACACTTTGCTCCCTTTAGCGCTCTATAATGTGAGCGGGGAATACGCCATGCTCAAACTCGCGCAAAAACACAACCTGATCAACTATGAAAGCGTTTTATTAGAAACGATGACTTGTTTTAAAAGAGCGGGAGCGGATATGATTATTAGCTATCATGCCAAAGAAATGGCTAACTTATTACAAAGGAATTGAATGGGACGAGCGTTTGAATACAGAAGAGCGGCTAAAGAAAAACGATGGGATAAGATGAGTAAGGTTTTCCCCAAGCTCGCCAAAGCGATCACTCTAGCGGCAAAAGAGGGCGGGAGCGAGCCGGACACGAACGCCAAACTACGAACGGCGATTTTAAACGCTAAAGCGCAAAACATGCCTAAAGACAATATTGACGCAGCGATTAAAAGAGCGAGCAGTAAAGAGGGGAATTTGAGTGAAATCACTTATGAGGGTAAGGCGAATTTTGGCGTGTTAATCATTATGGAATGCATGACTGATAACCCCACTAGAACGATCGCCAACCTTAAAAGCTATTTCAACAAAACGCAAGGAGCGAGCATCGTGCCTAATGGCTCTTTAGAGTTTATGTTTAATAGGAAAAGCGTGTTTGAATGCTTGAAAAATGAAGTGGAAAATTTAAAACTCAGCCTAGAAGATTTAGAGTTCGCCCTCATTGATTATGGCTTGGAAGAATTAGAAGAAGTGGGAGACAAGATCATTATTAGGGGGGATTATAACAGCTTCAAGCTTTTAAATGAGGGGTTTGAAAGCTTGAGATTGCCCATTTTAAAAGCGGGTTTGCAACGCATCGCCACAACGCCCATTGAATTGAATGACGAACAAATGGAGCTTACCGAAAAATTATTGGATAGGATTGAAGACGATGATGATGTGGTCGCGCTTTATACGAATATTGAGTGAAATTTGACATATTCCCTATAGCTAAAGCTAGGGGTTTTACGGTGTTAGGTGGTAAGCAATAAAGTCCCATAAGCCACGCTTACCTGCAATAACTTCTCGCTTGTCAAAAGAGCGTTTTTTATTGTTGGGTGTGATAAGTTTAGCCTTGATCATTTTTTTCTTCAGTTTCCTAAACTCGCACTTCCAAAGAGATCATCAACTTTTTTATTCGCCCCTATGTCTCTAGTTTGAAAAAAGTGTTTTTTGCCCATAAGGATCATTTTGTATAGAATATTAACTTTTTGTAAAAACACTCAAAAGCATTTTTTAACAAGGAAAAATAACAAAAAATTTTATTACTACAACTTTATAAAATCCTATAAAGAATGATAAAACTCTCTTTAATCTTTCATTGGATTTTTAAACGAAAGCGCGTTATCCCTTGCTGCTGATACGCTCACTTTAGGAGCTAGCAAAGATTTTAAAACCGCTAGCTAAAGCGCCTTTAAATTAGCCAAAATGAGCATGCCTTTCAATTCATAAAAAACTTTTTTACGGGCAACACCAAAGCGCGCAAGTGAAATCATTGAAAACACGCTATCTAAAAAAACAGCAAGGAGTCTTAAAAAATTGATAGTGGACACTACAGATCAAATGTTTCAATCCATCTTGGCTCTCTGTTAGTGTGAGTTTTCTATTTTGAAACTTTTTTAAATTTGATTAAACTCTAAAAAATGAGCAAAAAAAGGGCTTATTAAAAAGGATTTTTAAAACTAAAAATTAAAGCTTTAGTTTTTTAAAAATAAGGTTTTGACTACTTTGTTTTAGATTTTAAAAGTTGTTTTCTTAAAGGGGGTTTTTGAAATAATCCCTCTAACTACCGCTCTTTATAAAGCTGTAACTTGTTAAAATCAAGCCCTTACTATTTAATCTTTAAAGAACGCTAAAGGCAAAAATGACTCAATAAAAGCAGTTCCCAATCCTAAAATTTTAGATTTTTAATCTCAATACCCATCAATAGAGAAGATTAATCCCTATTTGATGATAGGAGAGGTGAAAGATTCCTATAAGATGAGTTTTAACGATTAGCCCTAAACTTTAGCTTATTGCGTATCGTCTTGCGTGTCGTTTTGCGCGTCATCTTGCAAATTATCAGACTTCTTGCCAATCACTTCTTCTAACACTTTACAACTACCACTAAAGCCTAAAGTGCACCCTTTCTTATAATACGAAATGGCTTTATCCAAATCCTTTGGAGCGCCCTTACCGGTGTAATACATCACCGCCACATTATGACAACCGCTCCCCCTTTTTAAATAACAACCCTTTTTATAAAGATTCAAGGCTTGCTCTCCATTTTGCTTGACATCCATACCGACTTCATACATGTATCCCAAACTCACACAGCTCGCCCCATCTTTTAAATGGCACCCTCTTTTAAAATTCGCAAGGGCTTTTTTCAAATCCTTCTCCACACCTTTGGCGTTCCTATACATATACCCTACAAAGTTACAACTAATGCCGTAATTCAAACTGCAAGCGTATTTAGAAAGAGAAAGGGCTTTGGCATAATTTTGCTTAACGCCCGTGCCATTAAAATACATAAAACCTAAACTACCGCAGCTCACCCCACCTTTTAAGTGGCACCCTCTCCTATAATAATAGATAGCCTTTGGAAGGTCTTTTTGAACGCCATCGCCATCTTCATACATAGAGCCTAAACTCGCACAAGCGAGATAATTCCTTAAATTACACCCTCTTCTGTAATAAAAAACGGCTTTTGGAATACTCTGATCCACGCCATCGCCATCTTCATACATAGAGCCTAAACTCGTGCAACCAACCCCCACCCTCAAATTACAGCTCCTCTTATAAAAAGCCACCGCTTTATGGTAATCCCCTCTCTTAAAGGCTTGATTGGCCATCTTAAAGTATTTCTCACCGGTTGTAGCCACCAAATGACCAAAACAACTTGCCATTAAAAATAAAATCAAAAACCACTTTTTAGTCCAACTCTTTATCATCTCATTCCTTACAAAACTAAGCCAAAGCTCACACAAAGAAAATCAGTAAAACCCCAATCTAATTGGTTATTATAGTATAATATTGTCAAAAAATAAATTCAACTTTTAGATTAAATTTAATTAAAAACCTATTTTAGGGAAACCACTTAAAATGAACATTACTATTCCTATTGTCATCGCTTTTGATAATCATTATGCCATTCCGGCTGGCGTGAGCTTGTATTCCATGCTAGCTTGCGCTAAAACAGAACACCATGATAAAAAACTTTTTTATAAAATCCACTGCTTGGTGGATAACTTAAGCCTTGAAAACCAGCGCAAACTAAAAGAAACTCTAGCCCCCTTTAGCGCTTTTGCGAGTGTGGATTTTTTAGACATTTCAAACCCCAATCTTTGCACCCCTTCAGTAGAACCCTCTGTAATTGATAAAATCAACAAAGCTTTTTTGCAACTCAATATTTACGCTAAGACTCGCTTTTCTAAAATGGTCATGTGCCGCTTGTTTTTGGCTTCTTTATTCCCACAATACGACAAAATTATCATGTTTGATGCAGACACTTTGTTTTTAAACGATGTGAGCGAGAGCTTTTTCATCCCACTAGATGGCTATTATTTTGGAGCGGCTAAAGATTTTGCTTCCGATAAAAGCCCTAAACATTTTCAAATAGCGCGAGAAAAAGACCCTCGTAAAGCTTTTTCCCTTTATGAGCATTACCTTAATGAAAGCGATATGCAAATCATCTATGAAAGCAATTATAACGCCGGGTTTTTAGTCGTGAATTTAAAGCTGTGGCGCGCCGATCATTTAGAAGAACGCTTATTGGATTTAGCCCATCAAAAAGGCCAATGCGTGTTTTACCCTGAACAGGATCTTCTAACGCTCGCATGCTATCAAAAAGTTTTGATCTTACCTTATATTTATAACGCCCACCCTTTCATGGCCAATCAAAAACGCTTCATCCCTAACAAAAAAGAAATTGTCATGCTGCATTTTTATTTTACAGGGAAACCTTGGGTTTTACCTACTTTTTCATATTCTAAAGAATGGCATGAGACTCTTTTAAAAACCCCTTTTTACGCTGAGTATTCCGTGAAATTCCTTAAACAAATGACAGAATGTTTAAGCCTTAAAGACAAACAAAAAACCTTTGAATTTCTTGCCCCCCTACTCAACCCAAAAACCCTTTTAGAATATGTCTTTTTTAGATTGAATAGGATTTTCAAACGCTTAAAAGAAAAATTTTTTAACTCTTAGCGTTCTCGTTTGGGCAACACGCTATAGGCGAATTTAACATAAATCGCTAAACTGATCAAAAGCACCGCCACACCAACAGCCAAATACACCGCATAAGTGATTTTATCCGGTTCGCTCACGCTGAATTTAAACACTAACATTAACGCTTCAATGGCTAATGCGATAATGATAGAGCCTAAAAACCTGATCATCGTGCGGTGGATCGCATGGTGGTTGTCCCCGCTATTTTTACCCAAAACTTCCTCTTCAAAAATCGCCTTGACTAGATCAAAGGTGGCTAAGGCTAGGGTTAAAAGTACAATGGGGTGGAACACTTCTTTAATGTCAAAACTGCTAAAATTGACAATCGCTGTCCAAAAGCTAGAAATGCATTTCACAAATAAGAGCAACGACACTAAAGTGAGCATGATAGAAATCATAAAATACATGACCATGCTCCCTTCGCTAAAGGTCCTGAAATACTTTGAAGGCGAGCTGATTTCAATCGCCACCCTCAAAGGGATTTGCAAGCACACCACAAACGCCAAATCGTTATTTTGATCATACACCGGGTAAGATGCGCTCACTACTAAATGGTTTCCTTTTTTAGAAGGATAGGGGTCCGTTAAAATGCAACGCTTTTCACTCACGGCTTGATAAAAATAATATTTATCGCTAAAACTGGCATGCGATTCTAATTCAATCCCTTCTGTTAAATCATGCTCTAATATCCCTTCCTTATGCCCCTGCTCTTTAAATTGGCTTGGCTTAAGAGCTAACATGCCCTTAGCGTCTAACACAAAAAAACTTTTTGCCATTTTGATTTCAGCTTGCATTTTACTGATTTGTTTGATCAGATAATCCAAAGTGATTTCAGGGAGATGGTTGCGGATATTGTGCGAAAACAAATAGGTAAGATAAGCGTATAACTCGGTGCGGATCTTGGAATATTGGACAATGTCTCTACTTAACATCAAAAGGCCTTTAAAAAAAATTTATGCGATGAATTGTAGCACTTGTTTTAAAGAATTATTTAAACCACCCCTTGCATCAATGATAAAGGAGGCGTTTTTTTCATAGAGGGCTTGGCGTTTTTCAAAAAGCTCTTTGGCTTGAGTGAGGTTATTCAAAAGGGGGCGTTTTTCCCTTTCTTTTTGATTCAAACGCTTAATCAAGGTCTCAAAATCCATTTTGAGGTAAAAAGTTGTGCCTAAACCCTTAAGGTTATCATGCATCACAATGCCCCCACCGGTAGAAATGATATGGGGGGTTTTGAGCGTTTTTAATTCATCAATCAAATTTTTTTCAAACATCCTGAAATTGTCTTCGCCAAGCTCTTCAAAAATCTCCCTCACGCTCAGGCCCACCCTCTCGCTAATGATCATATCCGTATCCAACACTTCCAATTTCAAAGCCAGCCCCAATTCTTGCGCTAAAGAGCTTTTACCGCTCCCCATAAAACCGATTAAGACTAAATGCTGCATGCTTTTATTTCAATTTTAATTCATACGCCCCGTTTTTTTCTTCCAAAAGATAGCGGTATTTCCCATCTAAAATGAGCGTGATGCGGTAATAATCTTTGTGTGTACCGACTTTAATGTGAGAAAAAAACTTCTGGTTTAAATCCATGTTTTGATAAATATCCAAAGGGCCTTTTTGCGTGTCTAACACGATTCTATAAGGATTGACCAGCACAAAAGAGCGCAAAATTTTATAAGGGGAGCGCAAAATCATCGTGTTGTTTGCCATGGAAAAATCAAAATCTTGGATCTGGTAGCGTTTTTCAAAGGCGGCTTGATTAAGGGTGTGTTGGGAGAGCTTTAAGGGGTAATGCCAATCAATGCTCTTATCAATGCCCACGACTTTAGAATGGATAGAGCCATCAATATCCTGGTAAGTGAGCGTGATTTGTTTTAAAATCCTAGCGCTCGTGGGCAAATCCACATGGATTTCTTTAAAATAACTATCATAGATCCCATTAAAGCCCCCTTGCAAATTCTTGGAATTGATTTCAGACTCAAAAGGGTTGTCTCTAGCCAATAAAACGCTTAAAACCACCACCAAACCTATCATCTTTTTTAACACGATCATTCCTTAAATCTAATCTCTAGGTCGTAATTCCTTCAACTCAAACAAACGCTTTTGCAAGCGCACATTCTTGCTTTGCAATTCGGTGATTTCTTGTTGCAAGCGTTCATGCTTGTCTCTTAAATCCAAATAAACCTCTAAAGAAGAGCCCCCAAAAAGCAACTTCCCTAAATAATACCCAAACCCAAGCAGTAAAAGGAAAAAGACAATCAGGGAGCTATGGCTATAGAAAAAATCTCGCGCTTTGTTGTCTTTGATTTCATCGTTTTCAAAAAGGCCACTAGCCATGCTTAAACAACTCTTTACCGATATAAATCCCCCCTTTTAATTCATGCTCAATCTCTAAAAGGCGGTTGTATTTAGCGATCCTTTCGCTCCTTGCGGTGGATCCGGTTTTGATTTCTCCCGTATTGAGTGCGACTGCAAAATCAGCGATAAAGCTGTCTTCACTCTCCCCGCTTCTATGGCTCATCACGCATTGATAGGCATGGTGTTTGGCTAACCTTATGGTTTCCAAAGTCTCACTAATGGTGCCGATTTGATTGGGTTTGATCAAAATGGCGTTTGCGATGTTTTTTTCAATGCCTTTTTGCAAGATGCTCGCGTTCGTTACAAACAAATCATCGCCCACTAATTGGATTTGACGCCCTAATTCCTTGCTCAAAAACGCCCACCCCTCCCAATCGTCTTCGCTCAAACCATCTTCAATGGACACGATCGGGTATTTTGCCACCAACTCTTTATAATAAGCCACTAATTCATGCGAATCTAGAATCTTATTTTCACCCTTTAAATGGTAATTGAAATTTTCATCCACTAACTCGCTGCTCGCTACATCTAAAGCGAGCGCTATTTCTTCGCCTAATTTGTAGCCGGCTTTTTCAATGGCTTGAGAAATGACTTCAAGGGGTTCTACATTGTTGTTAAAATTAGGTGCAAAACCCCCCTCATCGCCCACGCTTGTGAGCTGATTCTTTCCATCTAAAAGTTTTTTAAGCGTGTGATAGACTTCCGCGCTCGCTCTTAAGGCTTCTCTAAAACTCTCAAACCCTAAAGGCATGATCATGTATTCTTGAAAGTCTATGGAATTATTCGCATGCGTTCCGCCGTTGATGATATTGAGCATCGGCACAGGCAAAGTCAGAGCGTTAGCCCCCCCTAAATAGCGGTATAATGGCAGATTTAAAGCCTTCGCGCTAGCCCTTGCTAACGCCATAGAAACGCCCAAAACAGCGTTCGCCCCTAAATTAGCGTAATTAGGCGTGCCGTCTAAAGCCCTTAACCTCTCATCCACAAAGGCTTGGTTGATCGCTTCAAGCCCTATTAAATGGTGTTTGATCACGCTATTGACATTTTCGCATGCCCTTAAGACCCCTTTACCCAAAAAACGGGTTTTGTCATTATCCCTTAATTCTAACGCTTCTCTTTTACCGGTGCTCGCCCCGCTAGGCACAATCGCGCTCGCTTTAGTGTTATCGCTTAAAATCACGCTGGCTTGAATGGTAGGATTGCCCCTACTATCCATCACTTCTAAAGCATGAATATCTTTAATGGTTAGCATCAAAACCCTTTCTATTCCATTTCTTCTAAAGGCTCATCTGGTAAGGGCATGATCTCTTCATTAGAGCCAATGCTCTCTTTAATCTTAAGAGTGATTTCATTCGCTAGGGCTTTGTCTTCTTTCAGTAAGGCTTTAGCGTTTTCTCGGCCTTGCCCTAGCTTTTTATCCTGGTAACTAAGCCATGCCCCACTCTTATCCACAATGTCTAATTTCACGCCATAATCAATGATTTCGCCCTCTTTAGAAATCCCTTCCCCAAACATGATGTCAAATTCCGCTTCTCTAAAGGGCGGAGCGACTTTATTTTTAACGACTTTGGCTTTAGCCCTGTTACCGATATGCTGTTCGTTTTGTTTTAAAGCCGCAATCCTTCTAATATCAATCCTAACGCTCGCATAGAATTTTAAGGCATTACCCCCGGTTGTGGTCTCTGGACTCCCATAACCCATCATGCCAATCTTCATCCTGATTTGATTAATAAAAACGAGAGTAGTGTTCATTTTGTGCAAGACACCGGTGATTTTTCTTAACGCATGGCTCATAAGCCTTGCTTGCAAGCCCACATGCTGATCGCCCATATCCCCATCAATCTCTGCTTTAGGCGTAAGGGCCGCCACCGAATCCACCACCACTAAATCAATCCCTCCGCTTCTGGTGATCGTTTCTAAAATCTCTAAAGCTTGCTCACCTGTATCAGGTTGGGAAACGAGTAGATTTTCCGTATCCACGCCCAGCCTCTTAGCATAATGCACATCTAGGGCATGTTCAGCGTCAATGAACGCGCACACGCCACCATTTTTTTGGCATTCTGCAATAATATGCAAACTTAAAGTGGTCTTCCCGCTTGACTCTGGCCCATAAATTTCAATGATCCTGCCCTTTGGAATGCCCCCAATCCCTAAAGCTAAATCCAATCCTAACGAGCCTGTAGAAATAGCGTCAATCTTTTCTACTTGCTTATCCCCAAGGCGCACCAACGCCCCCTTACCAAAAACCTTATCAATTTGTTTGATCGCTAAAGAAATCGCTTTTTGTTTGTCTTCATCTATTGCCATTAAATCACCTTATTGAATTTGATTTGTTTATTCTATCAAATCCTAGCCTAAAATCTATTATAATAAAAGGACTTACCCTATCACAAAAGGATTTTACTTTGATTAGTGTCGCTCATAGCCCTGATGCTGATGATATTTTCATGTATTATGCGATTAAGTTTGGCTGGATAGATTGCCCCATTAAAAATAAAACATTCAAAAACATTGCCCTTGATATTGAAACCCTAAACCAAGAAGCCCTAAAAAACACTTATGATGTGAGCGCGATAAGCTTTGGGCTATACCCTAAAATTGCGAACGATTACGCCTTACTCCCCACAGCGACGAGCTTTGGGAATGGCTATGGGCCTAAATTAGTGAAAAAAAAGGGCGTGAAATTGAAAAAAGATTTTAGAGTCGCATTAAGTGGGGAGCACACCACCAACGCCCTCTTGTTTAAGATCTATTACAAACACGCGCGCATCACTTATATGAATTTTTTAGACATTGAAAAAGCGGTTTTGGAAGAAAAAGTGCATGCGGGCGTATTGATCCATGAGAGTATCTTGGATTTTCATAATGAATTAGAAGTGGAAAAAGAATTGTGGGATGTTTGGAAAGAACTCATTGAAGTGGATTTGCCCTTGCCTTTAGGGGGCATGGCAATTAGGCGATCCATCCCTTTGTATCGCGCGATTTTGATTAAAAAGGCTTTAATTAAAGCGGTTGAAGTCGCGCTAAAACACCAAAATTTGCTCTCTGAAATGCTGTTAGAGCGCTCGCTCATTCGTGTCAATAAAGAGCGCTTACGAACTTATTTAAGCTTGTATGCGAACGAAACTTCAACGCACTTAAGCGAGATTCAAATTCTCGCCATAGACAAGCTTTTTGAATTGGGCTATCAGCATGGGTTTTATGCCAGTTTGTTAAAGACTAAAGATTGCTTGCTCACTGATGAATATTTAAAATACCGCTTTTCTTAATCCAATTCTAATTTATGCGTAAGCAAGTAACGGATCACCCCATACAATAAAAGGATTTTTAAAAAATCCACCCCCCATAAAAGATAGTATTTATTTTCTTGCAATTCTTGTTGTTGCAAGAAATAATAAAACCCCTCATTGATGCTTAAACTAGAGCTCATTAAGGGCAATAACGAATTGAACGCTAATTCCAAAACAACTCCCACCAAAATGAATAACAGCCCTCCTAGTAAAAAACGCGCTTTTTTGATCCTAGCAGCGTTTAAAACGCTCAAAACAAATAAAAATTTCATTAAAACAAGCCCTAAAAACAGCGCAACGCCTATAGTTTTAGTGGGTTTTAACGCAAAGGTTTTTAAAGCGGTGTGCAAGATAAACAGCACGCTGGATTGCGCGTTAAAAAGGTAATAGCCCAAACGAACGCTCGCTACAAACCAGAACAAACTGAAGATAAAAAACACCATAGGGAGCAAGATTTTAGGGAGCAATAAAGATTCCAAACTAATGGGTAAGGAAAAGCTTAAAACCCCCCTTTTAGAAAAAAGCGCGTTGAGGTTTTTGATCGCTCCCACACTGATTGCAATCAGTAAAAACGCCCCCAAGACAAAAAAGAGCGTGTAGCTTAGGGTGAGCATGGTCGTTTCTTCAGCGCTTTGAGAGGAAAAACAAACCGCTAAAACAGTGAGCGTTATTAAGAAATTCCCTATAACAATATTCCCTACTTGCCCCAAGGCATCATGTTTAAAAACTTTTAAAAAACCCATAGCCTTATTATACTCGTTTGGATAGAAAATTCAGGCTTTTTAATGATTGAGTGCCAATAAAAAACGCCAAAGGCATTTTTTAAACGCGCTACTTAAAAAAAGCCAGTTGCTCTAAAATCAATTCTTCTTTGTTTTTAAAAGTGAATTTAAAAAGGATCTTATAGCGCCCCACTTTATCGCCCTCTAACAAATCAAATTTTAAAGGCTCGCATGCGTTTGCGCAATCAAGCGTTCCTAATAATCTGGGCTGTGATTGGCTGGGATAAAACGCTAAATACACTTGAATATTTGGCGAATCTAAATCGGGTTTGAGCGGTTGCAATCGCGCATAAAGCGTGTTGGACTTTTCTAAAATCAAAGCGTTATTTAAAAGGTTTTCTTGGAGTTTTTTATCCCCATGCGTGCCTTTAGAAAAATAGGGCAAAATAGGGGTTTTAGGGCTTTTAGTAAGGGGCTTTAAACCCACTAAAAAACGATAATTAGCTTTAAAATCTTCATAGGTTTTAAGCATGGCGTTAAAGTTTAAATCCACTTCGTTATGCCCTTTGAAATACACTAAATCGTTTTTAGGCGAATTTTTTAAGGCAAACACCACCAAAAACACCACGATCCCAAGCCCAAAAATAAGCACGCTCATGATCCCTAAAGGCCAAAAGTTTTTTTCTTTCATTGATTTTCCCTCTTAAGATTTTTTAAAAAAATAAAGCCCCAAAAACGCGCCCAAAAGCGTCAACAATAAAATATAAATAACCACCTTTACAAAAGTTACTCCCTTAGGAGCGTTAAAATTTTGCGTGATATTCACACGATATTTTTCCGCTAAAGCATCTACTGCGACCGAATAGCCATTAATAAGCATGGCTGAAATCCTTTGGGGCGTGTATTCTTTAGGGTTTGTAGGGAGTAAGGGAGCGATTTTTTCAAAAAAGATTTTATCAGTGTCTAGCAAATCTTTAGGGTTAGCCACCAATTCTATTTTTTGAGCGTCATGGTAAAAAAAGAATACCACAAAAGGGGGTTTGAGCTGCTTTAAAAAGCCCTCTTGATAGCTTTGGCGCTCTTTTTTAGTCGCTAGAGCGATAGGATTTTTTTCAAAATCCGTCATATCAATCGCAAAACGCACGCCTGTTTTAAGATAAAGCTCTTTAGAAACGCCCTCCACAAACACAACGCTTTTTTCTACCAAACGCCCTTTAGCGTTATTAAAAACATAGGACTCATCAGCCCCCAAACAACAAACAAAGGCTATTACAAGCCATAAGATCCTCATGTGCTAAACAAAAACAAGTTAGGCACAAAAGAAATAACAATGGTCATTAAAATGGTCGCTACTACCATTAAGGCTAAGATTTTTTCTAAAGTCGTGAATTTCATTTTTTACTCCCTTGATTGACTAATTCATAATTGGCCCGGTTTTGGGTGTTTTTTGTCTCTAAAGCGTTAATATCCTTATAGCGGTAATAATTGGTGGCTTGCTCTTTTTGGATATGGATCGCTTTGAATGTAAAAAAAACGGCCACACACAATAAAATAACCACAATCAGTAAATTCCCTGCTAATCCGTTTAAAAATTTCATCTCTTTTCCTTTAATCTTCTAAGGGTTTTAGCGATTGGATAAATTCGGCTAACGCTTTAACTTGCAAATCGCTAAAGTTTTTATATTTGAATGATGGCATATGCCCTATGTTGCCCTTTTTGCCATGCGTTAAGATATTTCTTAAAAAATTCTCTGTGCCGTAAGCGGTCAAATCGGCCGCAAACACTTGATTTTCTTGCAAGCCCTTACCATCATTGCCATGACAGCCTGTGCAACCCATGCTTTCAAACAGCTCCTTGCCTTTATCAATGAGTTGAGGGTTTTTCGTCTTTTTAATGCTAGAAAGTTCTGCCATCACATAGCTCGCGATCGCTTTAGCGTCTTTTTCGTCCAATTCCATAGCGGGCATTTCCCCAGCGAGATAATCCATGCCCTTAGAGCCATGCTTAATGGTGTCCATAATGCCCTCTTCTTTACCCCAACGCACCAGATTTTGAGCGCTCCCATGCAAGCCTTCAGCGGTAATGCCATGGCATTGCGAACAATGGACTAAAAAGATGCCTTGACCCATATCCACCAATTCCTTTTGACCCAAATGCTTCCACTTGGCTTCAAATTTTTGGTTGTGCGCTTTAACTTCTTCATTGTATTGCCCGATTTGAGAAAAGCTATTCAGCGGATACCCAAAGAAAAAATACCAAAAAGCCCACACAATCGTGCACATAAAGCTTGCGATCCAGCCTACTGGCACATTATTGGCAAACTCCCCTATCCCATCAATCAAATGCCCATTTTCTACAAGCTCACCTTGAGATTTGCTGTCGCGCATTTCTTTAATGAGCGAACTGGATTCATAGATGGTTAAAACTAAAATCACAAGTGCTGCAATCAAGCCAAAAACATTTATATGGTCGTTTAAAAAATCCATTTCAACTTTCCTTTATGCCCTTATCATGAACTTCTTTATGGCGTGGTTCAATCAACTCATCTTCTAAAGCGTCATTTAACGCTAAATACCCGTATCGCTCATAATCCACAATGCCCTTTTTTTGCTTTCTATACATGCTAAAGATATAAGCGTACAAAAAGAGCGTAAAAAGAATGGTAAAAAACGCATACGCAAAACCTCTCAAACTTTCCAAATCCATCATTCACCCCTTATTTAGCGTTTTGATTAGCGTTGATCCTGGAATTACCCAAGCTGTTCAAATAAGCGATCAAAGCCACAATTTCTAAGACTTCGCCCCTTTGAATGGCGTCTAGCACCCTCTTGTCTTTCATGTCGGCTGTGATTTTTTTCGCTTCTTCTAAATAGGCTTTTTTCGCTTCTTCTACGCTCCCTAATTTCACGCCGTTTTCGGTGTCATAAGGCACGCCAAAAACCTTTTTTTGCGTCAAAGCTTCTGCATAAGCGGTGTCAAAATCGCTCTTTTTTATGAATAAATGCTTATAGGCGGGCATGATGCTGTGCGGCACAACGCTTTTAGGATCCAGCATGTGTTTTTCATGCCAATCGGTTGTGCGATAATCCCCCACCCTGTGCAAATCAGGGCCAATCCTTTTAGAACCCCACAAAAATGGCCTGTCATACGCATATTCCCCGCTCAAACTATACGCGCCATATCGATCCACCTCAGCTTGGAAAGGGCGGATAAGCTGGGAATGGCAATGATAACAACCTTCTTGGATATAAATTTGCCTCCCTGCTGTTTCTAAAACCGTATAAGGCCGTAAGCCTTCAATCGGGCGAGCGGATTTGAAGAAGTTAGGCAAAATCTCCACCAAGCCCGCAATCGCAAACACAAAAATAAACGCAAGAGTGAAAAAGAACGGGTTTTTTTCTAAAAAACTAAACATCTTCAACCTCCCTTATCTAGACATAGGCGTGGCGTAATTGGGCTCACGCTCTAATTTTTTGCCTGCCGTGATTGTCATAAAAATATTGTAGGCAAAAATAATAAATCCAATAAAATACATAAGACCCCCAACGCCTCTAATATTGTAATAAGGGATTAGCACCTTAACCGTGTCAATGAACTGGTAAGTGAGATTCCCATACTGATCCACATCTCTCCACATCATCCCTTGCGTGATCCCTGCAATCCACATGGACGAAAAGTAAAGAACAATCCCTAAAGTCATGATCCAAAATTGGAAATCCACAAGCCTGCCTGAATAAATCTCTCTTTTGAAAAGCCTAGGCGTCATGTGATACATGCTCGCAATCAAAGTGAAGCCTACCCAACCAAGCACGCCGTCATGCACATGCCCTATAATCCAATCGGTGAAGTGGGCCAACGCATTCACGCTCTTAATGGCTTGAATAGAGCCTTCTAAAGTGGAAAGCATGTAGAAAGTTGAAGCTAAAACTAAGAATTTGATCAAAGGGCTTTCTTTGAGCTGGTGCCATTGGCCTCGCATCGTTAAAAGCATGTTAATGGCTGTCCCCCACGAAGGCAAGATCAACACCACTGAAAACACGCTAGAAAGGGTTTGCACCCAATCAGGCACGGTGGAATAAATCAAGTGGTGTCCGCCCGCCCAAATATAAACAAACATCAAGCTCCAAAAAGAAAACAAAGTGAGTTTGTAAGAGAATATAGGCTGACCGCTCTCTTTAGGCAAGAAATAATAAATCGTGCCAATCACCCCACTCGTAAAGACAAAAGCGACCGCATTATGCCCCCACCACCATTGGATGAGCGCATCATTACTGCCTGAATACATAGAAATAGAATGCCAAACGCTCCCCATATCAGCGACAAAATAGGTGGGGACAGAAAGGTTATTGAAGATATACATCACCGCTATACCCACATAAGTAGCGATGTAATACCATAAAGACACATAAATGGTATTTTCCCTCCTAACGCTCATGCTCCCAAACATATTAACCCCCCATAGCACCCATGCCACAACCACAATAATATCTAAAGGCCACATCAATTCAGCGTATTCTTTAGATTGAGTAAGACCAGCAAACAAGCTAATAACCCCTAGGACTAAAAGAAGAATCCAGAGCCAAAAATGCAATAACCCTACAATTTTCAAAAAGGGGTGTTGGTGGTAAGTGATTTTAAGTACCCTTTGACCGATATAATACCAACTCGCCCAAATCCCTCCAAGAGTGAAACCATAGATCACCGCATTCGTGTGTAAAGGGCGTAAGCGGCCAAAAACGCCATACTCCCCTGCAATGTAGTTCAAACTAGGGAAGGATAACTCAAAGGCTAACACGATCCCTATTAACATGCCTATTATCCCAAAAGCGATCATCGCATAAAGAAACAATTTGCTAATGGAATAATCATAACTCAAAGGCACATTTTCTTGCATGCAATACTCCTATTTGTAGTAAATTCAACAAAGATAAACATACATTATAATGTTTTATCTTTTTCAAAAAGCTTAATTTTTAATCTTTTTCGGTAACATTGTAATAACTCAATCCCATTTGAATGGCATTTTTAAGCCAAATTGCTACTATCTTTGGCTAAAGGTTAAACATGATTAAACAAACTCTCACCATCATTGCCCCTTTTTTTATCGCAGCATTATTGTATTTTTTAGGCGCACCGGATGGGTTAAACCCTAACGCATGGCTTTATTTTTGTATTTTCATGGGCATGATTATAGGGCTAATTTTAGAGCCGGTGCCATCAGGTTTGATAGCGTTGAGCGCGTTAGTGTTGTGCATAGCGTTAAAAATTGGAGCGAGCGATGGAGTAGCGAGCGCTAATAAGGCTATTTCATGGGGTTTGAGCGGGTATGCGAATAAAACGGTGTGGCTTGTGTTTGTCGCTTTTATTTTGGGTTTAGGGTATGAAAAAAGTTTGTTAGGGAAACGGATCGCTCTTTTACTGATTAGGTTTTTAGGGCAAACCCCTTTAGGTTTGGGCTATGCGATCAGTTTGAGCGAATTGTGTCTAGCCCCCTTTATCCCTAGCAATTCCGCTAGAAGTGGGGGCATACTCTATCCCATAGTTTCTTCTATCCCGCCTTTAATGGGTTCTACTCCTAGTAATAACCCTAACAAAATCGGCGCGTATTTGATGTGGGTCGCTTTGGCTTCAACTTGCATCACTTCGTCCATGTTTTTAACCGCGCTCGCTCCTAACCCCTTAGCAATGGAAATCGCTACCAAAATGGGGGTGAATGAAATCTCATGGTTTTCGTGGTTTTTAGCGTTCTTGCCTTGTGGGGTGGTTTTGATCTTGCTTGTGCCTTTATTGGCGTATAAAACCTGCAAACCCACCTTAAAAGGCTCAAAAGAAGTGAGTTTGTGGGCTAAAAAAGAATTAGAAAGCATGGGGAGATTTTCTTTAAAAGAAATTTTAATGTTGAGCCTCACTTTATTGGCTTTACTGGGTTGGATTTTTGGCAAACCTTTAGGCTTGCATGCGAGCGCGACGGCTTTGATTACCATGGTGTTAATGGCGTTTTGTAAGATCGTAAGCTATGAAGACATCATTAAAAACAAGAGCGCGTTCAATATTTTTTTATTACTGGGATCGCTACTCACGATGGCTGGCGGGCTTAAAAATGTGGGTTTTTTAAATTTTATTGGCAATGCGGCCCAAAATTTTTTAGAGCATGCTCACTTGGATCCGTTAATAGCGGTATTGTTTATTGTAGCCTTATTCTATCTGTCGCACTATTTTTTCGCTAGCATCACCGCTCATGTGAGCGCGTTATTCGCACTTTTTGTAGGGATTGGTTCGCATATTCAAGGGGTCAATTTGCAAGAATTGAGCTTGTTTTTAATGCTTTCTTTAGGGATTATGGGGATTTTAACCCCCTATGGCACAGGCCCATCCACCATTTATTACGGGAGCGGGTATATTCCAAGCAAGGATTTTTGGAAATTAGGGTTTATTTTTGGCTTTGTGTATTTAATCGTGTTTTTAAGCGTGTGTGTGCCTTGGGTCAAATTCATCGCTTACAGGTGGTTGTAGCTGGAAACTTTACACAACGCCCTTTTAGAATGGTATGAAGAATGTGGGCGAAAGGATTTACCTTTTAGGAATTTAAAGGGCATTAACGCTCCTTATGAAGTCTATATCAGCGAAGTGATGAGCCAACAAACCCAAATCAACACGGTGGTTGAGCGTTTTTATTCCCCTTTTTTAGAAGCTTTCCCCACTTTAAAAGACTTAGCGAACGCTCAATTAGAAGAGGTTTTATTGTTATGGCGAGGGCTTGGTTATTATTCAAGGGCTAAAAATTTAAAAAAAAGCGCTGAAATTTGCGTGAAAGAACATAACTCACAATTACCTAATGACTATCAAAGCCTGTTAAAACTCCCTGGGATTGGCGCATACACGGCTAATGCGATCTTGTGTTTTGGCTTTAGAGAAAAGAGCGCATGCGTGGACGCTAATATCAAGCGCGTGCTTTTAAGGCTTTTTGGTTTGGATCCTAATATCCACGCTAAAGACTTACAAATTAAGGCGAATGACTTTCTTAATCCTAATGAAAGCTTTAATCATAACCAAGCCCTAATTGATCTAGGGGCTTTAATCTGCTCCCCTAAACCCAAATGCACGATTTGCCCCTTGAATCCTTATTGTTTAGGTAAAAACCACCTAGAAAAACACACGCTTAAGAAAAAACAAACAATCATTCAAGAAGAGCGTTATTTAGGCGTTGTGATCCAAAATAACCAAATCGCTTTAGAAAAAATAGAGCAAAAACTCTATTTTGGGATGCACCATTTCCCTAATTTAAAAGAAAATTTAGAATGCAAACTCCCCTTTTTAGGCGCCATCAAACACAGCCACACTAAATTCAAGCTCAATTTAAACCTCTATTCAGCTGCAATAAAGGATCTAAAAAACCCTGTTCGTTTTTATAGCCTTAAAGACTTAGAGACCTTACCCATAAGCTCTATGACGCTTAAAATCTTGCATTTTTTAAAACAAAAAAATTTATTTGAGGGTTAAACCCTGCTAAATCTAAAATGGCTCTACTTTATCGCAGGCACCACTTCAGGGATCAAATACGCAATCGCGCTGATCACAACTCCCATGATCGCTACAAAAATAAGGGAGTATTTAACCGTGAATTTGAACAAATCGCTCTCTTTCCCGGCTAACCCCACCGCCGCGCAAGCGATAGCGATGCTTTGAGGGCTTATCATCTTGCCCAAAGTGCCACCCACGGTATTAGCCGTTAGGGTTAAAATCTCAGGGAGGTGCAATCGTTGGGCGGTGAGTTGCTGTAAAGAGCCAAACAAAAGATTAGAGCTCGTATCGCTCCCGGTTAAAAACACGCCTACCCACCCGATCAGGGGCGAGAAAAAAGTAAAAGCCAAACCCGTATGGGTGAGCGCTAAGGCTAGAGTGGAAGAAATCCCGCTGTAATTAGACACATAGGCAAAGCTTAAGACTAAACCAATGGTGAGAATGGGGTAGCGCATTTCTTTTAAAGTCTCGCCAAAGACGCTCACTGCATCGCTCACTCGCACCCTTAAAACGAGCATGCTAATAAGAGCGGCTAAAAAAATGGAAGTGCCAACCGTGTTGATTAAGAGAAATTTAAACACCACAGGAAAACTCACGCTTTGATTGGCTTCTACAAAAGGCGGGCTTTTAAAGATGTGGTTGCTGATGTTATTGAATTCAAAATAAAAATTAGAAAAAGCTAACAAGCCGTCTTTTTCAAATAAAGCTTTAAAAAAAGGCTGTATCCATAACACAATCACTAAAACCAAAATCACAAAAGGAGACCAAGCGACATAGATTTTACAGATATGATGGTTAGTTTTAGTGAATGAGACGGCTTTGCCGTCGCTTCTAAAAATCGCTTTAGGCTGCCAAAATTTCAAAAAGAGCGCTGTCGCAACGAGTGAAACAAGGGCTGAAATAATACCAGGCAATTCTGGCCCTAAATAATTAGAGCTTAAAAATTGTGCGCCAGCGAAAGAAAAAGCCGCGATAAAAACGGCCGGAAAAGTCTCTTTAATCCCTTTAAAGCCATCCATTAAAAACACAATGAAAAACGGCACTAACAAGCTCACAAAAAAGAGGATTTTACCCGTCATGGCTGAAATTAAAATCGCTGGCACCCCTACCGCGCTCGCCATAGCGCTTATAGGGATACCCACCGCGCCAAAAGCCACAGGAGCGGTGTTAGCGATTAGGCATAACCCGGCAGAATATAAAGGGCTTAACCCTAAGCCCACTAAAATCGCTGCGGTAATGGCAATAGGCCCTCCAAAGCCGATCGCTCCTTCTAAAAACGAGCCAAAACAAAAGCCAATCAAAATCACTAAAATCCTGTGATCTAAAGTGATGGACTGGACGCTTTCTTTTAAGATTTCAAAATAGCCGGATTTAACGCTGAGTTTGTATAAAAAAATCGCCGCAATGATGATCCAAGCGATCGGCCATAGGCCATAAAGGAAGCCATAAAGGAAGCTTGATCCCACCATGCTAACAGGCATTTTATACACTAAAACCGCAATAATGGCTGATAAGGCCACGCTCAAAAAGGCCGCTGTATAACCTTTGAGTTTAAAAACCATTAAAGATAAGAAAAATAATAAAATCGGCAATAAGGCTACAAGAGCGCTCAGCCAAATATTACCCAAAGGGTCATAAACTTGATGAAATTCTGACACTAAAAATCCCTTTAAAAAATATTCTCTTACTCCACTAAACCCCCTCCATTAAGTAGGAGTAACTGGAATAATAAAGGGGAAGACATAAGCAATAAGAGTGAAGACAATCCCCATAATGATTGCCAAAGCGATAGAGTATTTTACTGTAAATCTGAACAATTCGCTCTCTTTCCCCACTAACCCCACCGCCGCACAAGCGATAGCGATACTTTGAGGGCTTATCATTTTACCCACAACGCCCCCTGAAGTGTTGGCCGCTAAGAAAAGCACTTCAGGCAAGCCAAGCTGTGTAGCGATGAGCATTTGCAAAGAGCCAAATAAAAGATTAGAGCTCGTATCGCTTCCGGTTAAAAACACCCCAAGCCAGCCTACAACAGGCGAAAAGAAAGTGAAAACATGCCCAGTATCCGCTAACGCTAAAGCGAGCGTGGCGCTCATGCCGCTATAATTAGCCACATACGCGAACGCTAAAACCACGCCAATGGTTAAAATCGGCAAACGCATTTCTTTTAAAGTGGCCCCAAACACCCCTATCGCATCGCTGATTTTCACGCGCAGCAAAAACACGCTTAAAAGGGCAGCTAAAAAAATGGAAGTGCCTGTCGTTAGGATCAAAGGGAATTTGAACACGACAGGAAAGCTTTTCGCTTCAGTGACAATGGGAGCGGTCTTGAAAATCTTTTGACTGATAGAATTAAATTCAAACGCAAAGCTAGAAAACGCCAAAACTCCGCCTTCTTTAAAGAGCGCTTTAAACCAGGGTTGCGTCCATATGATGATCGTAATCGTGAGCAACACAAAAGGCATCCACGCCACGATCACCTTACAAATATGGTGTTTTTCTGTGCTGATTGTGGGCTCTTTGCCATTGCTGGTGAAAATGTGCTTGGGCTGCCAGAATTTTAAAAACAAAGTGGTAGCAATCAATGACACTAAAGCTGAAATAATATCCGGAAGCTGCGGCCCTAGATAATTAGAGCTTAAAAATTGTGCGATAGCGAAACTAAACCCGGTAACAGCCACTGCAGGAAAAGTCTCTCTAATCCCTCTAAAACCATCCATTAAAAACACGATGAAAAAAGGAATGCCAATGGAAAAAATGGGTAACACCCTGCCCACCATTTGAGAAATCTCTAATTCAGGGATACCCACCACGCTAGCCATCGCCGTAATAGGGATGCCCACTGCACCAAAAGCTACAGGAGCGGTGTTAGCGATCAAACATAACCCAGCAGCGTATAAGGGGTTTAGCCCAAGACCCACTAAAATCGCCGCTGTGATCGCTACCGGGCCTCCAAAACCGATCGCTCCTTCTAAAAACGAGCCAAAACAAAACCCGATCAAAATCACTAAAATGCGATGATCCGGCGTCAAGCTTAAAATGCTTTCTTTTAAAATCTCAAAATACCCGGATTTCACTGAAAGATTGTAAAGAAAAATCGCAGCGATCACAATCCATGCGATCGGCCACAAGCCATAAAGAAAGCCATAGAAAAAACTCGCGCTCACCATTTGAGCGGGCATTTTATACACAAATAACGCGATAAGGATTGAAAGCGCTAAGCTTAAAAACCCAGCGCTATACCCCTTAAGTTTAAAGACAATAAGAGAAATAAAAAAGAGCGCAATAGGCGAAAGTGCGACTAAAGCGCTCAGCCAAATATGGCCTAATGGGTCATAGACTTGATAAAATTCCATAAATTTTCCTTGAATAATTAAAAGTATTTCTTTATCTTACTTAAAAGAAAAAACTAATTTTAAGTAGCATTTAATATTAAGTCAAATTTAATGGGTTTGTGGTTTATTTTAGTAACAATATTTGAGCGAGTGGGTTTATCAACTTGTGGTTACAATCTTACTAATTTTGAGTATTATATTGTGTTTGAAACTCTTAATTTAGAATTTTAAGGAGTCTTCTTTGAAAGTCAATTTCTTTGCTACTTGTCTAGGAGCAGCCATATACAGCAACGCATCGCTTAACGCTATCAAATTACTCCGTAAGGAAAATTTGGAAGTGGTTTTCAAAAAAGACCAGACATGTTGCGGCCAGCCAAGCTATAACTCAGGGTATTATGAAGAGACAAAAAAAGTCGTTTTATACAATATCAAGCTTTATTCCAATAACGACTACCCTATTATTTTGCCTAGCGGTTCATGCACAGGGATGATGCGGCATGATTATTTGGAATTGTTTGAAGGGCATGCGGAATTTAACATGGTTAAAGATTTTTGCTCTAGGGTGTATGAATTGAGCGAATTTTTGGATAAAAAATTGCAAGTCAAATATGAAGATAAGGGCGAACCCCTTAAAATCACATGGCATTCTAATTGCCATGCCTTAAGGGTGGCTAAAGTGATTGACTCGGCGAAAAATCTCATCAGACAGCTTAAAAATGTGGAACTCATTGAATTGGAAAAAGAAGAAGAATGCTGCGGGTTTGGGGGGACTTTTTCGGTTAAAGAGCCTGAAATTTCAGCGGTTATGGTCAAAGAAAAGATTAAAGACATAGAAAGCCGTCATGTGGATGTGATTGTTTCAGCGGATGCGGGGTGTTTGATGAATATCAGCACCGCTATGCAAAAAATGGGCTCTCTAACAAAACCCATGCATTTTTATGACTTTTTAGCCTCAAGGCTTGGACTTTAACATTAAAGAATTATTTTAAGGAATGATCATGGAAAAATATCATAGCGACCAGGAATACGAAGAAATCATCACCGACCAATTAGGCGATATGCAATTAAGGGAAAATTTGCGTTCTGCAATGGATACCTTAAGGGCTAATCGTAAGAATCTGATTAAAAATCGTTACAGCGAGTGGGAAAATTTAAGGGAATTAGGCAAAGAAGTCAAGCTTAAAATTTTATCCAGGCTTGATGAATATTTGGAATTGTTTGAAAAAAACGCCACTCAAAACGGCTTTAAAATCCATTACGCTAAAGACGGCGATGAAGCTAATGAAATCATTTACAACCTCGCTAAAGAAAAGAATATCAATCGCATTTTAAAGCAAAAATCCATGGCGAGCGAAGAAATTGGCTTGAACCATTACTTGAAAGAAAAGGGCATTCAAGCGCAAGAAACGGATTTGGGCGAATTGATTATCCAACTCATCAATGAACACCCTGTGCATATTGTCGTGCCGGCTATCCATAAAAACCGCAAGCAAATCGGTAAGATTTTTGAAGAAAAACTCAACGCCGCTTATGAAGAAGAGCCTGAAAAGCTTAATGCGATCGCCAGAAAACACATGCGCAAAGAATTTGAAAGCTTTAAAATGGGGATTAGTGGAGTTAATTTCGCTATCGCTAATGAGGGGGCGATTTGGTTAGTGGAAAATGAGGGTAATGGGAGAATGAGCACCACCGCATGCGATGTGCATGTCGCAATTTGTGGGATTGAAAAATTAGTAGAAAGCTTTGATGATGCAGCGATTTTAAACAATTTGCTCGCCCCAAGTGCGGTGGGCGTGCCTATCACATGTTATCAAAACATTATCACAGGTCCTAGAAAAGAGGGCGATTTAGACGGCCCTAAAGAAGCCCACATCATTTTATTAGACAACAACCGCTCCAATATTTTGGCTGATGAAAAGTATTACCGCGCTCTTTCATGCATCCGTTGCGGGACTTGTTTGAACCACTGCCCTGTGTATGATAAAATCGGTGGGCATGCTTATCTTTCTACTTATCCTGGCCCTATAGGCGTGGTGGTATCCCCCCAACTCTTTGGCTTGAATAATTACGGGCATATCCCTAATTTGTGCAGTCTTTGCGGGCGTTGCACTGAAGTATGCCCCGTAGAAATCCCTTTAGCCGAACTCATTAGAGATTTACGATCGGATAAAGTGGGCGAGGGCAGGGGCGTAATTAAGGGGGCTAAAAGCACCCAACACAGCGGGATGGAAAAATTCTCTATGAAAATGTTTGCCAAAATGGCAAGCGATGGGGCTAAGTGGCGTTTCCAATTGAAAATGGCTCAATTTTTCTCGCCTTTAGGCAAGCTTTTAGCCCCCATACTGCCTTTAGTCAAAGAGTGGGCGAGCGTTAGGACCTTACCCAATATGGACACGAGCTTGCATGCCAAAGTCCAACACTTAGAAGGGGTGATTTATGAGTAAAGAGCTTATTTTAAAGCGCATTAAAGAAGCCAGAGCCAAACATGCCATTCAGGGAGCAAACCCTGCTTATAGAAATATCATTAAAGTGGAGTTTGAAGACTTGGTGGAAGAATACAAGCATTTCCAGGTGTTGAATAAAGCCGAAGTCATTGAAAGTGCTAAAGAAAATTTAGAGCAAGCCATTTTAAAGGCTTTAGAAAATTTTCAAAGCAAAAAAGTCTTACACTCTACGGATTTGAATTTGAATTTTGAAGCGTTTAAGGATTTCACTTTACAGCCCTATGATAAAGAAATTGAAGCGATGCGTGAAGAGTTGTTTGAGATTGATACGGCTTTATTGCATGGGGTTTGTGGGATTTCAAGCTTGGGCATGATTGGGGCGGTTTCTTCGCATGCAAGCCCGCGATTGCTTTCACTCATCACCCTTAATTGCATCATTTTATTGAAAAAAGAATCCATTGTGCGCAATTTAAGCGAGGGCGTGCAAGCTTTAAAAAATCAAGGCCAAAACGGCGCATTACCCACAAACATGCTCCTTATTGGCGGGCCTAGCCGGACAGCTGATATTGAATTAAAAACCGTTTTTGGGGTGCATGGGCCTCAAAAAGTCGCTGTCATTCTCTATTAAAGGATAAGAATGGAAAAATTAGAAGTAGGGCAATTAGCCCCTGATTTTAGATTGAAAAACAGCGATGGCGTAGAAATTTCTTTAAAAGATTTGCTCCATAAAAAAGTGGTGCTGTATTTCTACCCTAAAGACAACACCCCAGGATGCACTCTAGAAGCCAAAGATTTTAGCGCTCTGTTTAGTGAATTTGAAAAGAAAAACGCTGTTGTCGTAGGCGTAAGCCCTGATAACGCGCAATCGCATCAAAAATTTATCAGCCAATGCTCTTTGAATGTGATTTTGCTCTGCGATGAAGATAAAAAAGCCGCCAATCTTTACAAAGCTTATGGCAAACGCATGCTTTATGGGAAAGAGCATTTGGGGATTATCCGCTCCACTTTCATTATCAACACGCAAGGCGTTTTAGAAAAATGCTTCTACAATGTCAAAGCGAAAGGGCATGCTCAAAAGGTTTTAGAGAGTTTGTAGTTTCGCTCTCTAGATTTCGCCCGTTTTAGTTTTAAGCTTTTTAGCCATTCTCTCACTTTTAAAAACTTGTTTTTTAAACTTCGTTTGATAATAAACTTCATAAGGGATAAGGAATGTTTTGAAATCATTCCCCCTACAACCCTAAGATCGCTTTACAAAAAACTATCACCCACTAGCTTTTTGATTGTGTTTATTTTAAAAAATGCCTTTGAGTATTTTTACAATTTTTATTTTTGTTCAGGTTGCCAAATGGTTTTTTCTGAAGGGGTGCTATCGGCTTCGTTTTGTAAGATTTGTTTTTTAGTTTCGTGGCAAGCCACAAACAATAACGCTAAAATTACAGCTAAAAGAGAAATTCTCATTTCAAGCTCCTTTGAATATTAAAATGCCTACAATAATTATAAAGAAAAAGAGTTAAAGATAGATTAATATTTGGCTCTGTTTTCATCAAATGTCGGCACTCAAAACCTTATTTAACCTTATTATCCTTTAATTTTTAAAACTTTATTTTACACAAAACTCATTCTCTTAAGGGGATAACTGGGGTATTTTGAAATAACTCCCCCCCTACAACCCCCAACTAAATCCCCCTATAGAACGCGCTACAAGAAACGATCGCTTGACTAAAGCCTCTTATTATTTTGATTTCAATCAAGATCGTTGTTTTTTAAGCATGTCAGCGATTAAGAAAGCGAGTTCTAGGGCTTGAGTGGCGTTTAGTCTTGGATCGCATTGCGTGTAGTAATGGTAGCTCAAACCCTCTTCGGTGATCGCTTGCGATCCACCGATACATTCTGTAACATTTTCACCCGTCATTTCCAAATGAACCCCTGAAGCCAAACTCCCTTCAGCCCTATGGATTTCAAAAAAGCTTTTCACTTCATCTAACACGCTATCAAAAGCCCTTGTTTTAACCCCCAAGCTGGTTTTAACCGTGTTGCCATGCATGGGATCAATGCTCCATAAAATATGGCGTTTTTCTTTCAACACCCCTTGTAAAAGCTTAGGCAAACGCTCTTTAATCATCTTAGAACCCATGCGCACGATCAAATTCAAACGCCCCTTAATGTTGTGCGGGTTTAAGACATCGCACAATTCTAACACTTCGCTCACGCTCGCATTAGGCCCGATTTTCACGCCAATAGGGTTACAGACTCCCCTTAAAAACTCCACATGCGCGCCCTTAGGGTCTCTTGTCCTTTCGCCAATCCATAGCATGTGCGCGGAACAATCATAAAACTGGTTAGTCAAACTATCCTTACGCACCAACGGCTCTTCATAATGGAGCAGTAACGCTTCGTGGCTGGTGTAAAATTCCACTTCCCTAAGGATAGGCGTTCGTTCTATCTCCACCCCACACGCTCGCATAAACCCTAAAGCTTGCGTGATCCGATCAGCGATTTGCTGGTATTTTTGCCCAAAATCGTTGTTTTTGACAAAATCCAAATTGAAACGATGCACTTGTTCCAAATCCGCTAACCCGCCTTGGGCAAAGGCTCTGATAAGGTTTAAAGTCGCTACGCTTTGATGATAAGCTTTAAGCATTCTTTCAGGCTTTGGCTCTCTTTCTTTTTTGGAAATCCCATTGATAATATCCCCTCTGTAACTCAACACTTCTTCATCATCTAGTATTTCAGTCGCATTAGAGCGAGGCTTGGCAAATTGCCCGGCAATGCGCCCCACTTTCACGATTGGTATAGAGCCAGCAAAAGTTAAGACAATCGCCATTTGCATCATCACTTTAAACATGTCCCTAATCCGGTTAGCGCTAAATTGAGAAAACGACTCCGCGCAATCGCCCCCTTGCAACAAAAACGCCTTATTGTCAATGACTTGGGCTAAACGCTCTTGCAAATTCCTCGCTTCGCCAGCAAACACTAAGGGAGGGTAGGAGTGCAATTCTTTTTTGACCCTTTCTAATTCTTGCTTATCTTTATAAGTGGGGTGTTGCTCTATCTTAAAAGAATGCCATGAAGTGGGCGACCAGGTTGTGTTTGACATTTCTATAATCCTTTATTAATCTTTTTTTAAGCGTTATTATAGCTTGTGCGGGTTAAATCGTGGATTTTAGAAAATAAATGCGTGCCCAAAACCACCCCCATAATCTCAAAAAACCCCAATCATAAAAAGCTTTATGCTACAATGAGAGCTCTTTAACACGATACAAGGGCGGTTTAATAGCATGGCACAAGAAAAAGCGGTTCTAAGAGATCCTAAAAAACTCAATTTGTTTGATTTGCGTTGGATGGCGTCCTTGTTTGGCACGGCGGTGGGGGCTGGGATTTTATTTTTGCCTATTAGAGCCGGTGGGCATGGGGTATGGGCTATTGTGGTAATGAGCGCGATCATCTTCCCTTTAACTTATCTAGGGCATAGAGCTTTAGCTTATTTCATAGGATCTAAAGACAAAGAAGACATTACCATGGTCGTTCGCTCTCATTTTGGCGCTCAATGGGGTTTTCTTATCACTTTGCTTTATTTCTTAGCGATTTATCCTATTTGCTTGGCTTATGGGGTGGGCATCACGAATGTGTTTGATCATTTTTTCACTAACCAGTTGCATTTAGAGCCTTTTCATCGGGGCTTACTGGCTGTGGTGTTAGTTTCTTTAATGATGTTGGTGATGGTTTTTAACGCTACGATTGTTACACGCATTTGTAACGCTCTAGTGTATCCTTTGTGTTTGATTTTATTGCTTTTTTCTTTGTATCTTATCCCTTATTGGCAGGGCGCTAATCTTTTTGTGGTGCCGAGTTTTAAAGAATTTGTGTTAGCGATTTGGCTAACCTTACCGGTGCTTGTGTTTTCATTCAACCATAGCCCCATTATTTCAACTTTCACCCAAAATGTGGAAAAAGAATACGGCGCTTTCAAAGAATATAAACTCAATCAAATTGAATTAGGGACATCGCTGATGCTTTTAGGGTTTGTGATGTTTTTTGTGTTTTCGTGTGTCATGTGCTTGAATGCTGATGATTTTGTGAAAGCAAGGGAACAAAATATCCCCATTTTAAGCTATTTTGCTAACACCTTAAACAACCCTTTAATCAACTATGCGGGGCCTGTGGTGGCTTTTTTAGCGATTTTTTCATCTTTTTTTGGGCATTATTATGGGGCTAAGGAAGGTTTAGAAGGCATTATTATCCAAAGTTTAAAATTAAAAAAAGCTTCTAAAACCTTGAGTATTAGCGTAACGATTTTTTTATGGCTGACTATCACGCTTGTGGCTTATATTAACCCTAATATCTTGGATTTTATTGAAAATTTAGGCGGCCCCATTATCGCGCTCATTCTGTTTGTGATGCCCATGATAGCTTTTTATAGCGTTTCTAGTTTGAAGCGTTTTAGAAATTTCAAAGTGGATATTTTTGTGTTTGTCTTTGGGAGCTTGACGGCTTTGAGCGTGTTTTTAGGACTATTTTAATGGCTAGTTTTTCTATTTTATCCATTTTTAAAATCGGCGTGGGGCCTAGCTCTTCACACACCATAGGGCCTATGGAAGCGGGGGCGAGATTTTGCGGGTTGTTAAAAGGCGTTTTAGAGCAGGTTGTGCGCGTTCAAATCACCTTGCATGGCTCATTAGCTTTAACCGGTAAAGGGCATTTGAGCGATGAGGCGGTTTTAATTGGCTTGCATGGCATTTACGCTAACGAATTAGATATAACAACCAAAAAAGCCTTATTGCATGAAGCACTTGAAAACAAAGTTTTAAAACTCGCTAACCAACATCGCATTCCTTTTGATTATGCTAAAGATTTGATTTTTGACAACAAACCTTTAGCCAGACACCAAAACGCTCTCATTCTAAAAGCTTTTAACGCTAAAAATGAGGTTTTAAAAGAAGAGACTTACTATTCTGTCGGTGGAGGGTTTGTCTATACTGAAAAAGAATTAGACAACTTATCTAAAGAGGGTGGAAATGAAAGCATTGCCTATGATTTTTCAAGCGCTAAGGAATTGCTAGAATTGTGCCAAAAACACCAAAAAAGCATCGCTGAAATCGTGCGTTTGAGAGAAGACGCCCTGAAAAACTGCCCTGATGCAACGATGGCTAAAATTTACCATGCGATGCTTGAGTGTTATGATAATGGGGCTAATTCTAAAGAAAAGTATCTGCCTGGTTCTTTGAGGGTAACACGATTAGCCCCAAGCATTAAAACGCGCCTAGAAAAGCACCCTACAAGCGGGAAAGACCCCTTAGCGTTGATTGATTACATTTCGCTTTACGCTCGCGCCATTGCTGAAGAAAACGCTAGCGGAGGAAAGGTAGTAACCGCCCCCACTAATGGAGCGTGCGCGGTGGTGCCAAGCGTGCTTTTATACGCTAAAAACCATTTGTTTGAAAATTTATCGCAAAAAGCCATCAATGATTTTTTACTCACCAGCGCGGCGATTGGCTATCTTTACAAAAAAAACGCTTCCTTGAGCGGTGCAGAAGCCGGATGTCAGGCTGAAATTGGCGTGGCAAGCTCTATGGCTGCGGGGGGGTTAGCCCATTTGTGCCAAGCGACCACGCAACAGGTTTTGATCGCTAGTGAAATCGCTATGGAGCACCATTTAGGATTGACATGCGATCCGGTGGGGGGCTTGGTGCAAATCCCTTGCATTGAACGCAATGTTTTAGGGGCGATTAAAGCGATCAGCGCTTCTAAATTAGCCTTAGAAGATGAATACAAGCCTAAAGTGAGCCTGGATGAAGTGATCGCTACGATGTATGCGACCGGGAAAGACATGAATGAAAAATACAAAGAGACTTCGTTAGGGGGGTTAGCTAAGACTTTAGAATGCTAAGGGATAGCTCTAATCTTTAGGGGTTTTATTTCCTAAAAAAGGCTTTGTTTTTATCAAATGCAAATAAATCTTATCCAACTTTAATATCCTTCAAAAATTTTAAACATAGGGTTTTAAAGCGTTATTGCATCGTTTTGGATTTCATTTTGTAGTAAAAAGTTTATTTAAAACTCATAAGGGGATGGGGATATTTTTTGAAATCATTCCCCTACAACCCCTTTTAAAAATCCCCCTAACTCCATAAGAGCATGTTATGAGAAACTATCACTCGCTTTTTGCAAACTTTTTTTGATTGTGAAAAACACTCAAAGGCATCAATGCCAATACTCCAGTGAAGTGCCCAACCGCTAAAGCGATTGGGCTTCCTAGGCTGATGTTGCCCATAGGGAGAGTTTGGTTCTCACTCTGTGTCCCTATAGTAGGGATTTTACAGAGTTTGAGCTCCAACGCATTCCCTACAGGTCTCACACATCATATCGCCAAAGGCGTAACTTTGCACACTTCCTACGCTAGATACGAATGTATGGGGATATGATACCATGAATTGGTAGCATTCATCCCAAACACTAAAGACGATTGGGATTTCTGCTAATGAGTATTAAAAACTTTTTACACTCTATAAAATGCGTTGGAATGTCTTGAGGTTGTGTTTAACTCTATCAATCGCTATATTTCAAAGATTTTTGCATAACAAAACCTTAAGCTTACCAATCGTTACCACAAAAAAAGCCAAAAAGCTTAAAGTCTAAAGATTTTAAAAAAGCGGTGGTTTTTAAAAAGATAGTCTTAAACATAGGATAGAGTGATAGGGAGCTAAAAGTCCAAATATAAAGCCTAAAAAGGAGTGCTTAAGAGATTTGTTGAAAGCCCCCTAAAAAGGTAGGCTAACTATTTTACTATTTTTCAGACTTACTAGAGTCGCTAATTTGTTTTTCAAACTCCTGTTGCAAGGCTTGTTGTTGCCTTTCTTTCTTTGAAAGGCGACGTTTTTTCTTAGACTTTTTCTCTTTTTTTGAAGAAGCCTCTGGCTCTTTTGAAGCTGTTTCTTTGAGTGCGTTAGCATTGGTCGTAGAATCTAGATCCGAATTAGAAGCGTTCTGTGTCCTCTTAGAAGAGCTTATAAATTCAGGGCTATCAGTATGGCTTTCAAGCTCCCCACTGCTCCTCTTTTGAAACGCTGCCTTAGTGTCTTTCTCAGCTTGCTCTTCCATTCTCTTAAAAGTGGCTACATCCAGTTTTCTAGCCTTTTCTTTTTGACTCACCCTAACCATGCTGATCAAATATTTGATATACCCATCATACATGTCCCCAAACTGCTCATGCAAAGCCCCAAAATCCGAGCCTTTGTAAAGCCAGTTAAACAAAGGGAGTGAAAGCTCTGTCCCTAAATCTTTAAGCACATGCTTATAAAACTTTTCTCTGTCATTCACCACAAAAGAAACCTTACCATTCCTATGCTCATAATAACAAATCTTTTGCTCCACGCAATATTCCAAACTCCCCTTAAAGAAAGCTCCAAAAGCGGATAAATCGCCCTTACTCATCTTGGTTTCAGAATACTGGTTAAAATTCTTCACGCGCTCTTTTTCCAAATCAACCATACTCTTTAAAACCCTCTTGCGGTCTTTTTTCACATTCCCTGTGGAGCTTTCAGAAAACATAACATTGGGATCAACTGTAGTGTTAATAGTGGCAGAATCCGTTTCTGCTCTCAACAAAAAAGTCGTGGCCGCTAAAAAAAATAAAATCCGTTTCACACCAAACTCCTAACTAATATATAACCGCAACAAAAATAGATACCGTTCTTCATAAAAGCTCTCTTTTGAAATCTTCTTCTATTTATAAAAACCACTTAGAATTCAAGCTATTTTAATCATCTTAAAATACAGACTTTCAAAGGGTATTTATCATTTGGGTATGATACTATAAATATCCAAAAAATACAAACACTCCAAAAACTTTAACCCTAAAAATTTGAGACGCTCTTTACAGCTAAGGGATTTTAAGAGTAGCAAGACCCACCCACCAGATAGATAGCCTCTATTTTAAGAGTCAACGCCCAAACGCTATGACAGAATTATAACAAAAAAAACGCCTTATATCCCCACAGCCAAAAGCTAGGGACTTGCGGCGTGGTTTTACAAAAATCAAAAAAAGTTAGCACACCCTAATCGCTAATGCTTATGATGGTCTGATTTTTTCCCTTTTTTTCCCTTTTTTTCCCTTTTTTTCATGATCATGAAAAGGGCCTTCACATGTGCAATCATGCAAATCTAACCCTTCTTCACGGTATTCTTTCATGGTCATTGTTTTCTTTTTGTTAGCAATCACTTCAAGAATTTCTTTTTTACGCTTGTTGCGATCTTCTTGACTTAAAGAAGCCAAATTCTTATCCATCGCTTTCTTAAAATCCGCTTTATAATTTTTACGATCTTCTTCGTTCATCACTGCTAATCGCTTATTGACTTCTGTGCGAAACTCTGGAACTTCGCTAGGAGCGACTTTCCCTGCTTGCTCCAATAGTTGCTTATCATTCATGCTCTTAAAATCACTCGCATTCAAAAAAAGCCCCAAAAAAGTCCCTGTAAATAATAAAGAAACCGCTAATTTTTTCATCAAATGCTCCCAATTCAAAAATAAAAGACAGATTCTATCATCTGATTGATTAAAGATAACTTATAGCGCTTTAATAGCCAATTGATTTTTAGATTTTACAATCAGCACTCCATTAAAACAGCTAACCTATATTCCCTATCATTATTTTCAAAAATAATGAACTCATTTTTGATTTTTCAAAGATTTGTTTGTGTGCGGTTGTTGGTAAGTTCAATTGCTTGTAAGGATTGTGCTTTAATTTTTGCGCCGTATTGATTTTTTAAAGCCTTTGATACAAGAAAATCATAAAGGACCATAAAGAGCAAAAGCCCTTTTCTATACCCCCCCATAAATTAACCCTAAAACACCTTAAAAGCTTACAATGTAACGCCAATAAAAGGCATAGGGGCGGTGAAAGGTGAACCTATAGGTAGTCCTTTCAGGAACATTATCCGCACTAGCGGTATAATAATTGTTGCGAATGGTTTGGATTTTCAAGCCAATTTCAAAACCTTGGTGTTTAGTGCCTAAGCGGATCCCACCATTCACTAAGACCTGGAAATTTGATGGGTGGAAACTCCCTCTATATTCTTCAGCTAAGTCCTTAAAATAATAGTTTGTTGGACCCCAAGAGGTGCCACCAATCGCAACGCCCAAGAAAAACCCAAAATGCAAGTTCTCACGATTGAAAATAGCCGGGTTAAACAACACATCTGTGCCAGCCCCATAGCCAAACATGAAATTTTGAGAACCCTTGCGAGCGTCTCTCATGCCATAACTATTATAAGTGTAATACTTGTAATAAGAGCTTGCAAAATCAAAGAACCCGTAATAACGCATTCCAAATTGCGGGGATTTCTTGAAAAAATGCTTATACCCTACAACAAACCCAAAACCATTGATAGCGTATTGTTGGTTGCTTAAGCCTTTATACCCACGAGTCCCTAGAGCGCCATGGGTAAGCCCTCCTGTGGGGTTTGACGCTGTGGGCATGTTGGGCGTATTAGAGCCATAAGCCCCACTTTGATTACCATTACAATTGCCATTGGAACAATTTTGAGCGGTAGTGCTAAGCATACCCAACTGGTAATCAATCCCTATAAAAGCAGCATTTCTTTCACCTTTTTTGGTAGGGCTAGTCTTAATAGCTTTTTCTTGCTTAGGGGTCTCTGCTGACAACAAGCTTGTCATTGCTAGAGAGATAGCACCTACTATAACAGATTTCTTCATGTATTCCTTCCTTCTACATTTTCTCTATTTGAGTTCTAAATGCTACATTCTACTATAAAATTACTTTCTTTTTGATTAAATATAGCGATTGAATGAAAATAAATTGAAACAAAAATCAATTTTAGGAACTTTTTAGTAAAAATTCCTAAATCCTCTCACCTTTTTAGGCTAAAACTAAAACCTAACAGCCAATAGAGATTAAAGATGCTCTTTCACGCTCTCTAACACGCTCTTAAAGGCTTGCATGTCATTCATCGCCATGTCTGCTAAAACCTTGCGGTCTAATTCAATATTAGCCACTTTTAGGGCATGCATGAAGCGCGAATAACTTGTTTCATGCATTCTGCAAGCCGCATTAATCCTTACCACCCACAAACTCCTGAACTCTCTTTTCTTTTGTTTGCGATCCCTAAAGGCGTAATACATGCTCCTTTCAAGCTGTTCTTTAGCCTTTCTAAAATGCTTTCTTCTGCCACTATAAAACCCTCTAGCGAGTTTTAAGACTTTTTTATGGCGTCTTCTGCGCACAACGCCTGTTTTAACTCTCATTTCTTTACCTTTCTTTTTAAAATATTTTTAGGTGCGTTTTTCAAACGACTTTCCCTTAATAAGGGGATTAACTCCACTTTCTAATGAGCATTCCTAAGCCCTGCAAAGCAACGACATGACAGAATGCGCGTTAGTGTGATGCACATGTTTTGGCGCGTTTAAATTGGCTTTACGCTTAGAGCTTTTTTTAGTCAAAATATGGCTTTTAAAAGCGCTGCCACGCTTAATCAAGTTTTTTTTAACTTTGAAACGCTTAGACGCGCCGCGATTAGTCTTCATTTTTGGCATGATTTTCTCCTTTCATAAGGTTAATACGATTAAAAGGCGGGTTATTTTCTTTGGTTTTCTTTTCGTTTTTGGGGGCTTCTTTAGCCTTAGGCACAAACATCCACGAAACGAAACGCCCCTCGGTTTTTGGCTCTTTTTCAGGGTTGGCTAAATCTTGCATCATCGTTTGGACTCTCAAAAGCACATCAAGCCCGGCTTTTGAGTTTTGGCTCTCCCTACCCTTTAAAACCACTTTGAATTTAACATGTTTATTGGCTTCAATAAATTCTCTCGCATGCTTGACTTTGTAGTTAATATCGTTTTGCGCGATTTGAGTGGAAAGCTTGATCTCTTTGATTTCAATTTGCTTTTGCTTTTTCTTGGCTTCCTTGATTTTCTTTTCATTTTGGTAGCGGAATTTATTGTAATCCATCACCTTACACACGGGAGGTTTCGCGCTCGCTGAAATCAAAACCAAATCCAAACCTAAATTTTGAGCGATATTGAGCGCTTCTTTGGAAGAAATGATCCCATACACTTCGCCATTATCACCCACGCAACGCACTTCTTTAAAATTAATGTCTCCGTTTAACAACACTTCGCTTCTACTCAAAAACTAACCTCTTGCATCTTAGATTCAACCATGTTTAAAAACTCCTTTAAGGGCATTTTATATTGAGCTTGTTTTTCTCTGTCTCTAATGGATAAAATTTCCGTCTCCACTTCCTCATTCCCTAACACTAAAATCATAGGGATTTTTTGCTTTTCGGCTAATCGCACTTTTTTATTCAAGCTGTCGTTTTTATCCAACACTTCTACAAAAATATCACGCTTTTTTAATTCCTCTTTTAATTTCAAAGCAAAAACATGATGCTCTTCATTAATAGGGATGAGAGCGATTTGAGTGGGCGCAACAAAGAAAGGGAAATTCCCCCCAAAATGTTCGCTCAAAATCGCAATAAACCTTTCAAACGAGCCTAAAATCGCTCTGTGGATCATCACCGGCTGTTCAGCGTGATTGCGTTCATTAGTGAAAGCGAGCTTGAAGCGTTCAGGCAAATTCATATCCACTTGAATCGTGCCGCACTGCCATTTACGCCTTAAAGCGTCAGTGATTTTAATGTCAATCTTAGGCCCATAGAAAGCCCCTCCTCCTTCATCAATCTTATAATCAATGCGGTGTTCTTTTAGGGCTTCTTTTAAAGCGTTAGTGGCCTTTTCCCAAACTTCATCATCGCCTATGGATTTAGTTGGTCTAGTGGATAATTCCATTTCATAGCTAAAGTCAAACGCTTTCATGATCTTATGCGTAAAATCTAAAATCGCGCTCACTTCGCTTTGGATCTGTTCAAAAGAGCAAAAAATATGTGCATCGTCTTGGGTAAATTCCCTAACCCTTAAAAGCCCATGCAACACGCCGCTTTTTTCATGCCGATGCACCACGCCGTATTCATAAAACCTTAAAGGCAAATCCCTGTAGCTGTGTAGAGTGCTTTGATAGACCTTAATATGCCCCACGCAATTCATGGGCTTTATGCCGTATTCTTGCTCATCAATCGTGGTGAAATACATGTTTTCTTTATAATTGTCATAATGCCCGCTGATTTTCCACACATCGCTCTTTAAAATCTCAGGGCCTTTAACCGGCTCATAGCCTCTTAAAAGTAACGCTTTACTCAATAAATCTTCAATGCGCTTCCTAAGCCTTGCCCCTTTAGGTAGCCATAAAGGTAAGCCCGCCCCTATCTCATCATCAAAACTAAAAAGCCCTAGCTCCACGCCCAGCTTTCTGTGATCTCGTTTTTTCGCTTCTTCTATTTGGAAAAGATAGTCTTTTAAGCCCTCTTTAGTGGCAAAAGCGATGCCATAGATTCTAATGAGCATTTCATTGTTTTCATCGCCGCCCAAATAAGCCCCAGCCAGTTTAGTGAGCTTGAAATGGTTTAAAAAACGAGTGTTTGGGAGGTGCGGCCCCTTACACAAATCTTCAAACTCGCCTTGTTGGTACACGCCAAAGGCGTCGCCACTGATTTTACTCATCACCGCATGCTTTAATTCATCGCCCTTAAAACGCTCCAAAGCTTGCTCTCTGGTTAAAACCTCTTTAGTGATAGCGAGCTTTAACTTCGCAAATTCTTTCATTTTCGCTTCAATTTTAGGCAAATCCTCTTCGCTGATTTTTGAAGCGGTCTTGAAATCGTAATAAAACCCCTCTTCTACCACAGGGCCTACAAAAAATTTCGCGTCCGGATAAAGGGCTTTCAAGCTTTGCGCGAGCAAATGCGCGCATGAATGCCTGATCACTTCTAAAGCCAAAGGCGAATCATCAAAATATATCGGCTCTGTCCCTTTTAACGCTTTAATCCCATCGCTCAGCCCTAAGACTTTCGCGCTCTCTAAATCTATTATTTGCTCGTCTTTATAAACAGCAATCAGTTCCGCACTCATTCTTTAAAACTTATGTTTCCTTTCTTCAAACCTTAAAAATTTAGCAATCTTTTGAGCCAAACCCGCATTGCACTTGCGAATCCACTTTCTCAGCTTTAGGGTCGCTCATAGGCTTTAAACACGCTTGTAAAAACACCATACAAAACAAATTCAATAGCAACCGCCTATACAAAACCACCCTTTCTATTCAAAAATACCTAACTAACCGCTCATTATACAATAAAATCATAAACTAAAAAGAATACACCCCTTATTAAAAGCTTAGAATACAAACTAGCTAAAACTAAAGCTCTATCATGCTATCATTATTATATTTTTGTTTTAAGAGACTTAATGATCATTTTAAGGGAGTTTTGTGCGATATATCAAGTTTTTCAAAGAGTTGAACAATAAGAATGTGAATCTGGTTGGGGGCAAGAACGCTAGCATTGGTGAAATGTTTCAAGAATTAGTGCCAATTGGTATTAAAGTGCCTGATGGCTTTGCGATCACCAGCGAAGCGTATTGGTATCTTTTAGAGCAAGGAGGGGCTAAACAAAAAATCATAGAGCTTTTAGAAAATGTTGATGCCACGGAAATTGATGTGTTAAAAATCCGCTCCAAACAAATCAGAGAGCTTATTTTTGGCACGCCTTTTCCTAGCGATTTAAGAGATGAGATTTTTCAAGCTTATGAAATTTTAAGCCAGCAATATAACATGAAAGAAGCCGATGTGGCTGTAAGAAGCTCCGCTACTGCAGAAGATTTGCCAGACGCTTCTTTTGCCGGGCAGCAAGACACTTATTTAAACATTAAGGGTAAAACCGAATTGATCCACTATATCAAATCCTGCTTGGCGTCGCTTTTTACCGATAGAGCGATTAGCTATAGAGCGAGTCGTGGGTTTGATCATTTAAAAGTCGCCTTGAGTGTGGGGGTGCAAAAAATGGTGCGAGCGGATAAAGGCAGCGCGGGCGTGATGTTTTCTATTGACACTGAAACCGGTTTTAAAGACGCGGTGTTTATCACTTCAGCGTGGGGGTTAGGCGAAAATGTGGTGGGCGGCACGATAAACCCTGATGAATTTTATGTGTTTAAGCCCACTTTAGAGCAAAACAAACGCCCCATTATCAAACGCCAACTCGGTAATAAAACGCAAAAAATGGTCTATGCCCCAAGAGGCAGCGAACACCCTACCAGAAACATTAAAACCACCAAAAAAGAATGGCAATCCTTTTCACTGAGCGATGAAGACGTGCTGATTTTAGCCAAATACGCCATTGAAATTGAAAAACACTACTCTAAAGAAGCCAAACAATACCGCCCTATGGATATAGAATGGGCTAAAGATGGCGAGAGCGGGGAAATCTTTATCGTTCAAGCGCGCCCAGAAACCGTTCAAAGTCAAAAAACCAAAGAAGAAAGTCAAGTCTTTGAAAAATTCAAGTTCAAAAACCCTAACGAAAAGAAAGAGATTATCTTACAAGGCAGAGCGATTGGGAGTAAAATTGGCTCAGGGAAAGTGCGCATCATCAATGATTTGGAGCATATGAATTCTTTTAAAGAGGGCGAAATTTTAGTTACGGATAACACCGACCCAGATTGGGAGCCTTGCATGAAAAAAGCGAGCGCGGTTATCACCAATCGTGGAGGGCGCACTTGCCATGCGGCGATTGTGGCGAGAGAAATTGGCGTTCCAGCTATTGTTGGAGTGAGCGGGGCGACTGATAGCCTTTATACCGGCATGGAAATCACGGTTTCTTGCGCTGAGGGCGAAGAGGGCTATGTGTATGCGGGCATTTATGAGCATGAAATTGAAAGGGTGGAGCTTTCTAACATGCAAGAAACTCAAACAAAAATTTATATCAATATTGGAAACCCTGAAAAAGCCTTCAGCTTTTCTCAGCTCCCTAATCACGGCGTAGGGTTAGCCAGAATGGAAATGATTATTTTAAACCAAATCAAAGCCCACCCCTTAGCTTTAGTGGATTTGCACCACAAAAAAAGCGTGAAAGAAAAAAATGAAATTGAAAACCTTATGGCAGGCTATGCTAACCCTAAAGATTTTTTTGTGAAAAAAATCGCTGAAGGCATTGGCATGATCAGCGCGGCGTTTTACCCTAAACCTGTCATTGTGAGAACGAGCGATTTCAAATCCAACGAATACATGCGCATGCTTGGCGGCTCTAGCTATGAACCTAATGAAGAAAACCCCATGCTTGGCTATAGAGGGGCTAGTCGGTATTATTCAGAAAGCTATAATGAAGCGTTTTCGTGGGAATGTGAAGCCTTAGCGTTAGTGAGAGAAGAAATGGGCTTGACGAACATGAAAGTGATGATCCCTTTTTTGCGCACCATTGAAGAGGGTAAAAAAGTCCTAGAAATCTTAAGAAAAAACAATTTAGAATCCGGTAAAAACGGGCTTGAAATTTATATCATGTGTGAATTGCCGGTGAATGTCATTTTGGCTGATGATTTCTTAAGCTTGTTTGATGGCTTTTCTATTGGATCAAACGATTTAACCCAGCTCACTTTAGGCGTGGATAGAGACAGCGAATTAGTCAGCCATGTCTTTGATGAAAGGAATGAAGCGATGCTCAAAATGTTTAAAAAAGCGATTGAAGCTTGCAAAAGGCACAACAAATATTGCGGGATTTGCGGGCAAGCTCCGAGCGATTACCCTGAAGTGACAGAGTTTTTAGTCAAAGAGGGCATCACTTCCATTTCTTTAAACCCTGATAGCGTGATCCCCACTTGGAACGCCGTAGCCAAGTTAGAAAAAGAATTGAAAGACCATGGCTTAACTTGATAATAAATGGGTTGATCTAACTTGAGTGGGTTTTTCGTATTAGTTTCCATGGTATAATTTTGAAAGGTGAGATTGTTTTTTGAAAAAAGGTTGGTAATGGAATCAGTAAAAACAGGAAAAACAAATAAAGTTGGCAAAAACGCAGAGACAGCTGACACAAAGGCAAGCAAAGAGACTCATTTTAAACAAGCGAGCGCCATTACAAATATAATCAGATCAATTGGTGGGTTTTTTACAAAGATCGCAAAGAAAGTTAGAGGACTTGTAAAAAAACATCCCAAGAAAAGCAATGCGGCATTAGTAGTATTGACCCATGTTGCATGCAAGAAAGCGAAAGAATTGGACGATAAAGTCCAGGATAAATCCAAACAAGCTGAAAAAGAAAATCAAATCAATTGGTGGAAATATTCAGGATTAACAATAGCGGCAAGTTTATTATTAGCCGCTTGTAGCGCTGGTGATACTGATAAACAGATAGAGTTAGAACAAGAAAAACAGAAGGCAAATAAGAGTGGGATAGAGTTAGAACAAGAAAGACAGAAAACAGAACAAGAAAGACAGAAAACAAATAAGAGTGAAATAGAGTTAGAACAAGAAAGACAGAAAACAAACAAGAGTGGGATAGAACTCGCTAATAGTCAAATAAAAGCAGAACAAGAAAGACAAAAGACAGAACAAGAAAAACAAAAAGCAAATAAGAGTGAGATAGAGTTAGAACAGCAAAAACAAAAGACAATTAATACACAAAGAGATTTGATTAAAGAACA
>NZ_MTWR01000031.1:0-23654 GCF_001998165.1 Helicobacter pylori
TAATGGTTTTTTCTTCATCATTAGCGTCCTTTTCTTCTACAATCTTTTTAACCTGATGGTTTTCTAAAACAACGCGCCCATAACCTTTAGGGTCAGCTAAATGGAGTAAGCCTATAGCGTTATTCTTGCTTTCTAATAAGGGAGCGAGAGCGTCTTTAGTGATTAAGGGCATGTCCGCATTCAAAATCAAAACCCGATCATGTTGAGTGGGAATGGGCGTTTTATCTTCTTGCATGATAGCCCCACCTGTCCCTGAATATTTTTCCACGATTTGAGTGTGGAAGATTACGCCCTTAAAACGCTTCAACACCGCTTCTTTAATGCGTTCTTGTTGGTGGTGTAAGATAAGATGCACATCATCACTGATTGAAAAAGCCACTTCTAAAATGTAAAATAACATAGGCTCTCCGCAAATCGTGTGTAAAGTCTTAGGCAGGCTAGAACGCATGCGAGTGCCTTTGCCAGCGGCTAGTATGATTACAGAAAGCATTAAAATCCTTCAATTTATGGGGTTATTTTAGGGAATTTTAACATGCCTTATCTTATAATTTGACCTTGTTTTTATTAAAGATTTAAGGCTAGAATTGTGCGTTTTTTCATTTTTTTAATTCTCATTTGCCCTTTAATATGCCCCTTAATAAGCGCGGATAGCGCTTTACCTAGCGTCAATCTCTCTTTAAGCGCTCCTAGTGATCCTAAACAACTCGTAACCACCCTTAATGTCATCGCCTTGCTCACGCTTTTAGTTTTAGCCCCATCGTTGATTTTAGTGATGACGAGTTTCACCCGCTTGATCGTGGTGTTTTCTTTTTTAAGGACCGCTTTAGGCACGCAACAAACCCCACCCACTCAAATTCTAGTCTCGCTCTCTTTGATATTGACTTTTTTTATCATGGAACCTAGCTTGAAAAAGGCTTATGATACAGGGATCAAGCCTTATATGGATAAAAAGATTTCTTACACCGAAGCGTTTGAAAAAAGCGCTCTGCCTTTCAAGGAATTCATGCTCAAAAACACACGAGAAAAGGATCTAGCCCTTTTTTTTAGGATTAGGAATTTGCCTAACCCTAAAACCCCTGATGATGTGAGCTTGAGCGTTTTAATCCCGGCGTTTATGATAAGCGAATTGAAAACAGCGTTTCAAATCGGCTTTTTACTCTACTTGCCTTTTTTGGTGATTGATATGGTTATTAGCTCTATTTTAATGGCGATGGGCATGATGATGCTCCCGCCTGTAATGATTTCTCTGCCTTTTAAAATTTTAGTGTTTATTCTGGTAGATGGGTTTAATCTATTGACCGAAAATTTAGTAGCGAGTTTTAAAATGGTTTGATATTAAAAACATTCAAGCTATAAAAGCTTGAAATTAGTTTAAAACTCATAATTCAAATACGCTGTAATGGATCTCCCTGGTGCTGGCTCTCTTCCTGTAGGGCTTGTGCCAATTCCCCTAAAATAATACTTCATGTTAAAAAGGTTATTGATTTGCAAACTCCCGGTGATTTTATGCCTACCGCTTTGCCATAAGATTGAGCTTACTTGAACGTTCAACACAAAATACAATGGCAATAACCCCACTGAATTACAACCATACTCTAGCCCACCTGTGTATTCTGGGTTTAGGGGCAAGCACACGGTTTGATCTTTGGCTTGATTGAGCATGGAACTATAAGCGCGGCTATAAAAATAGCTACTGATACCAAAAGTCGTGTGCTTGTAAGTATACATCATGTCAAATATGAATTGGTTAGGACTCACATAAGGCAAACGCTTCCCTTTAATGTCAAAGGGTTTATTGACAATGCCTGTAAAATAATAAGCAATATCATCAGCGTTAGAAGTGATGCGCGCATCAATGTAAGTGTAAGCCACATGGAATTGCAAACCCCTAATCGGCGCGTAATACAATTCCAATTCCACCCCTTGACTCCTAGCATCCACAGGCTGTGGGCTATAGCCTCCCGCATAGTAACGCTTGGCAAAAATCACAAAATAATTGGTGTTAAAGCTCAATAGATTTTTATAACTATAGCGTTGCCCCACTTCAATTTCATTAAAAATTTGGTTGTAATTAGTCCTAGTAATGCCTACCATTGTGTGTTGTGGGGGGATAAAACTGCGGCGGTAGTTCGCATACCATATCCAATTTTCCATAGGTTTATAACCAATGTTAAGGGCGGGACTCCATTCGTTTTGACGCTGTTTTTTACTGGTCCATACGGAAAAATCATGCTTTTCTGGCTCTTTGTTGTTATAGTTCAAAAAAGTGTATCTAAGCCCTGGAGTTATCACCAATTTAGAATCAAAAAGCTCTATTTTATCGCTCAACCATACCGCTGTATAGTTGTTAAACATTTCTTGATTGTTATTAGGCGTTTTAGAAAGGACATAAGGAGGCATGTGGCACACCCCATTGATAATATCTGTTTTTTCGCATGTGCTTTGATCGGATCTAATGAACATATCCATCGTCATAAAACGCATGCCCACATTAAAAGTTTGCTTAACTTTATTGGTATTGACAACTAAGTTCAAATTAGGCTCAAAAGCGTTCATCACATAGCGCCTTAAATGATCAAAAATAAAAAATCCTGGATAATTTTGATTGGTATAAACAGGGCCTAATTTAGGATTGGTATTGACATTTAAATAGTTAGAATCAAATTTAAAATCCCTTGACATGTCATGCCCATAGTAGCTAAAAGTGAAATCCCCCCCTATTTTATCCGTGTCCCCAAAAAAGTTTTGATACACAGCTCCCCATCGCTTCGCTCTCCCGCTTTTATCGTTGTTAGGGCGGTTATTTTGAAAACGATTTTCATTATAGGCAGCTATACCTAAAGACCCAGGGTCTGTTAAAAAATAGCTGTAATATTGAAAAAAAGCAGTGATCTTGTTGCTATCATTGATTTGATACAACGAATCTAGCAAGTAGTTTTGAATGTTGGTAGGGCTGTTGTATCTAAACCCTTGCCCTTTGAGCCAATTGACTTGAGCTTGGATTCCAAAATGCTTATTCATCATACCCCCCGTTCTTAAATAGGTGTTAAAAAGCATGTTATTAACTAAGCTTTTATCAATGTTTTTAGAATTTTGATTGAAAAAGCCCCCATTTTCAGACTTGCCCCAAAAAGTGGTCCTCTCGCTCACTTGACTCTCCCACTTGGTAGGAATGCCTTTGGTGATAATGTTGATCACACCGCCAAAAGCGTTAGGGCCATAACGCACGCTCTCCCCACCTTTAGTTACACTGATTCTATCCACAGATTGAAAGGTTACAGGAAAAATAACCGTGCCAATTTCAACATAGGGTGCGACATAAATAGGAATCCCATTGACTAGAATCATTCCCGTATTAGAATGCCCTGGGCCTCCCGCACCAAACCCCCTAATGGAAATGCTAGGCACAGCTCCAATACCTGTAGAGTTTCTAATATGCACGCCCGGCACATTTTGTAAAGCTTCTTCAATGCTTTGATTCGCGCTTTTAGTGAGCTGCTTGTTAGAAATCACCGTGCGAGAACCCATATAGTTTCTAACTTCCTTGCTCCTCCAACTCAAAGGCGCTTCTTTATCGTTAGCCACCCCTGAAGCTTCTACCCTTTCTAAATTATGAGTTTTGACAGCATGCGCACTATGACTCAAAACAGCCAAAGAGACTAAAATTCTTTTCATTTACCACCTTTTATGAAAAATGTTCTTTTTTACAACAATGTTAAATTTATAATAACCATTATTAGTTTTAGCTTAAATTTTTAAAAAATTATTATTTAGATAATATTAATGACTTTTTTATCAAAAATGCCGATTAATGCGAATGTTGATAGAAAAGATTGGGATATAAAGAAAAATAAAAATTTTTTAATATTTCTAATAATAGGGTGAATTTTTTAAAAGGATTTAAAGGGTTTTTAAAACCCTTTTATGGCTAGCCTTTTTAAACCAAAATTTGAGTCGCATAAAAAGCTATCAAGGAAAACGCATACGCTACAACGGTTGTAAAGATAAATAAATACGCTACAAACTTGATCCCCCCAGCTTCCCTACCAAAAGTAATGGTCGCTGCAAAACAAGGGATATAAAACATCACAAACACGATAAAAGCGATCCCACTAGGCACGCTGACTTCTTTTCTTAAAATTTCTCTAAAAGCGTCAGATTTTTCGTTTTGATCCCCTAAAGAAAACAACACCCCCAAAGTAGAAACCACCACCTCTTTAGCCATAAATCCGGTTACAAGCGACACACTCAAACGCCAATCAAAATCCATAGGGCTAAAGACTTTTTCTAAATACGCCCCACCTCTCCCTACAACGCTATTTTTTAAATTCTTTTTATCCAATTCGGTTTTTAATTCTTTTAATTTTTCTTCTTTGGCTTCGCTTGAAAGAGTGGTGTCTTTATCCACTAACAAGCTTTCTTGTTTATAAGCCTTCATAGCCACATCGCTTTTAGGGTATTGAGACATAAACCAAATTAAAATCGCTCCCACTAAAATATAAGTCCCGGCCTTTTTAAGATAAGAAAGCGATTTGGTATAGATACTGAAATAGACCATTCTCCAACTGGGAAAGCGGTATTTGGGCATTTCCATGATAAAGGATTCAGTCTGTCCTTTAAACACGCTTAATTTGAGTAATTTAGCCATCACTAACGCCACAACCGCTCCCAAAATATAAATACAAAACAGCACAAACCCCGCGCTTGAAGAAGGGAAAAACGAGCCTACAAACAGCACATAAATAGGGAGTCTTGCCGAGCAGCTCATAAACCCGATCACAAAAAGCGTGATCAATCGTTCGTTATAGTTTTGTAAGGTTCTTGTCGCCATGTAAGCGGGCACAGAGCAACCAAAACCGGTGATTAAAGGGATAAAACTCTTCCCATGCAAGCCAAATTTATGCAAGATCCCATCTAATAAAAACGCTACCCTACTCATATAGCCTGTCGTTTCTAGTAAAGAAATCCCAAAATACAACACCACAATTAAAGGCAAGAATGAAACCGTCGCTCCCACTCCCCCAATAATGCCATCGCCCACCAAAGACGCTAAATCTTCATTAGCCACATTTTCTTTAATACCATCGCTTAAAAATTTAAACCCTGTTTCAAGCGCTTTTTGCGCTCCGCCTCCTATTAAAAAGCTCAAGGAAAAAATGATAAACATGAACCCTAAAAAAATGAAAATCCCATAACGCGGGTGCATTAAAATCTTATCAATCTTATAAGTGTGTTCAAAGCTCGCATTTTGCTTGTTTTCACTGATCACTAATTTAGCGATTCTTTGAGCGCTCTGGCTGTATTTTAAAGACTCCTTAAAACTTTGAGACGGGACTTTTATGCTTTCATTGTTTGTAGTGTTTTGAGAATAAAGCCTGACAATTTCATCTAATAAAAGCTCTGTATTCAAGCGATCTTCTTTGGATCTTGCGCTTGTAGGCACGCACACAACCCCTAATTCTTGAGAAAGCTTTTTGGTATTGATTTTAATGCCTTCTTTTTGCGCCTCATCCCACATGTTGAGCGCAAGAAGCATTTTTTTATTCGTGTCTAATAACTGCGCGCTTAAGGCTAAATTACGCTCTAAATTGGTAGAATCCACCACATTGAGAATGAGATCGTATTGCCCTTTTTCTAAAAAATCTTTAGTCACCTTTTCTTCAGTGGTGAAATCATTGAGCGCGTAAGTGCCTGGTAAATCAATGATAGTGATTTGATGATCTTTATGGATCAAACTCACTTCCATTTTATCCACGGTAACCCCGGCAAAATTCCCCACTTTCAAATGGGCGTTGCTCAAAGCGTTGATGAGGGAGGATTTCCCTACATTAGGTTGGCCCACAAGAGCGACAATGATTTCTTCCACTTCCAATTCTCCAAATAAGTTTTTTAATTTTTGGTTATATAGTTTTGATATTAAAATTTAGCACTATAGCGCTATAAGACTAATTGTTATATAATAAAAGCGAAACAAGAATGTTAAAATGCGAAAGGAGCGTGTAATGTTGTGCGTGTTTGATATAGAAACCATTCCTAGCGTGAGCTTGTGTAAAGAGCATTTTCAATTAGAAGAAAATGATGCGCTAAAAATCTGTGAACGGAGTTTTGAAAAGCAAAAAGAAAAAAGCGGGAGCGAGTTTTTGCCTCTTTATTTGCATGAAATTATCTCTATTGCAGCGGTCATAGGCGATGATTACGGGAAGTTTATCAAAGTGGGGAATTTTGGTCAAAAACACGAAAACAGAGAAGATTTTGCGAGCGAAAAAGAGCTTTTAGAGGACTTTTTCAAATACTTTAACGAAAAGCAACCGCGCTTGATAAGTTTCAATGGCAGAGGTTTTGACATGCCCCTACTCACGCTCAAAGCCCTTAAATACAATTTAACTTTAGACGCTTTTTACAACCAAGAAAACAAATGGGAAAATTACCGCGCGCGCTATAGCGAGCAGTTTCATTTGGATTTAATGGATAGCTTGAGCCATTATGGATCCGTTAGGGGTTTGAATCTAAATGGCGTTTGCTCCATGACAAATATTCCTGGTAAATTTGATGTGAGTGGGGATTTAGTGCATGCGATTTATTACAACCCACATTTAAGCCAAAAGGAGAAAAAAGAGATTATTGATAGCTATTGCCAAAGCGATGTGCTTAACACTTACTGGCTTTTTTTAAAATACGAAGTGCTGAAAGGGGCTTTAAATAAGGAGCAATACCTTGGACTATTGAGCGATTTTTTAGAAAAATTCCCTAAAGAAAAATCCTATTCAAGCGTTTTTATTAACGCTTTAGAGAAAGAAATTGGGGAGTTTGCTTAAAACTTTATCAAATTCCTATTAAAACCTTATTGGGGAATCAAAACCAAAATATGGGTATTTATAACCAACTTATTAAGATATAGCTTAACCTGATTTGTGTTGAATGCAAATAATATTTTTGTGAAAAAAATAAACGGATCGCCCTCAATCTAAAACAAAACCTAAAACAAAATCAAACCTGTTAGGGTGTCAATCACCTAAAAGTGATACCATGATTTGGATAAATCAACTTAAAGGCAAAGACATGAATGAAGTGGTTGTAGTGGCGGCAAAGCGTAGTGCTGTAGGGAGTTTTTTAGGCTCTCTAAAGAATGTTGGCGCTAGAGAAATGGGCGTTAGCGTGCTTAAAGACGCTTTGAATGCGAGCTCTCTTAAGCCTAGCGATGTGGATTCTGTCATTTTAGGCAATGTCTTAGGTGCTGGTTTGGGTCAAAATATCGCTAGACAGATCCAATTGGATTCTGGTATCCCTAATGACAGAAACGCTTTTAGCGTCAATATGGTTTGCGGATCGTCTATGAAAGCTATCCAATTAGCGCATGATAGCATTGTGCTTGGGCGCGATGAAGTGGTGGTGTGCGGTGGCGTGGAGAATATGAGCGCAGCGCCTTATCTGTCGTTTGATATGCGAGACGGGAAAAGAATGGGGAATGCGAACATGATAGATTCCATGATACATGACGGATTATGGGATGCGTTCAATGATTATCACATGGGGATCACCGCTGATAATGTCGCTCAAGCATACCACATAAGCCGAGAAGAGCAAGATAATTTCGCACTCCAATCGCAACTCAAAGCAAGAGCCGCCATTAATGCAAAGAAATTTCAAGAAGAAATCACGCCTATTGAAATAGCGAATAAAAAAGGCGTGGTGGTTTTTAAAGAAGACGAATACCCTAGAGACACGACGCTAGAATCCCTTGCAAAGCTCAAACCCGCTTTTAAAGAAGACGGATCGGTAACGGCAGGAAATTCATCAGGGATCAATGATGGCGCGAGCATTATCATTTTATGCAGCGCTAAAAAAGCGCAAACATTGGGGTTAAAAACCATGGCCACTATCAAGGGGTTTGGTTTGGGTGGTTGCAGTCCGGATATAATGGGTATATGCCCTAGTATTGCGATTAAAAACAACCTTAAAAATGTCAAAATGAATCTCAATGACATCAATCTTTTTGAACTCAATGAAGCCTTTGCCGCGCAAAGCCTAGCCGTGTTAAAAGAGCTTGAATTAAACCCCAATATCGTGAATGTGAATGGAGGGGCGATAGCCATTGGCCACCCTATTGGCGCGAGCGGCGCTAGGATATTGGTTACTCTCTTACACGAGATGAAGCGTAGCGGTCATGGTGTGGGTTGCGCGTCATTGTGTGTGGGCGGCGGTCAAGGGCTATCAGTGGTAGTTGAACAAAAATAAGGAAAATGAGATGAATAAGGTTATAACCGATTTAGACAAAGCGTTGAGCGGGTTAAAAGATGGGGATACTATTTTAGTGGGCGGTTTTGGGCTGTGCGGGATACCCGAATACGCCATTGATTACATTTATAAGAAAGGTATTAAGGATTTGGTTGTCGTGAGCAATAATTGTGGCGTTGATGACTTTGGGTTGGGTATTCTTTTAGAAAAAAAGCAGATTAAAAAGATTATCGCTTCGTATGTGGGAGAGAATAAGATTTTTGAATCGCAAATGTTGAACGGAGAAATTGAAGTCGTTTTGACACCGCAAGGCACGCTGGCTGAAAACTTGCGCGCTGGAGGGGCTGGGATACCCGCTTACTACACCCCAACCGGTGTTGGGACTTTGATCGCTCAAGGCAAAGAATCAAGGGAGTTTAACGGCAAAGAGTATATTTTAGAAAGAGCGATAACAGGCGATTATGGGCTTATCAAAGCTTATAAAAGCGACACTCTTGGGAACTTGGTGTTCAGAAAAACGGCTAGAAATTTCAATCCCTTGTGCGCGATGGCGGCAAAAATATGCGTTGCTGAAGTGGAAGAAATTGTCCCGGCCGGGGAATTAGACCCAGATGAAATACACTTGCCAGGAATCTATGTGCAGCACATCTATAAGGGCGAGAAATTTGAAAAACGGATAGAAAAAACCACCACAAGGAGCGCGAAATGAGAGAGGCTATCATTAAACGAGCGGCAAAGGAATTGAAAGAGGGCATGTATGTGAATTTAGGGATAGGCTTGCCCACGCTTGTGGCTAATGAAGTGAGCGGGATGAATATCGTTTTCCAAAGCGAGAACGGGCTATTAGGGATTGGCGCTTACCCTTTAGAAGAAGCCGTTGATGCGGATCTTATCAACGCAGGAAAGGAAACCATAACCGTGGTGCCGGGCGCTTCGTTTTTCAACAGCGCGGATTCGTTTGCGATGATTCGTGGGGGGCATATTGATCTAGCGATCTTAGGAGGGATGGAAGTCTCACAAAATGGGGATTTGGCTAATTGGATGATCCCTAAAAAACTCATAAAGGGCATGGGAGGGGCTATGGATTTGGTGCATGGCGCTAAAAAAGTGATTGTCATCATGGAGCATTGCAACAAATACGGGGAGTCTAAAGTGAAAAAAGAATGCTCATTGCCCTTAACGGGAAAAGGCGTGGTGCATCAATTGATAACGGATTTAGCGGTGTTTGAGTTTTCCAATAACGCCATGAAATTAGTGGAATTGCAAGAGGGTGTCAGCCTTGATCAAGTGAAAGAAAAAACAGAAGCTGAATTTGAAGTGCACTTATAGTTTATAAAAAGGGTGTTTATGTTTTTATTAAGGCATTTGACTTCAGCGTGCGTGTTTTTAGCGTCTAAATGTTTGCCGGACTCCTTTGTCTTGGTCACTCTTTTATCGTTTATCGTGTTCGTTCTTGTTTATTGCTTGACAGGGCAAGACGCTTTTTCTGTCATTTCTAGTTGGGGGAATGGCGCTTGGACGCTTTTAGGTTTTTCTATGCAAATGGCCCTTATTTTGGTGTTGGGTCAAGCTCTAGCTAGCGCTAAATTAGTCCAAAAACTCTTAAAATATCTAGCGTCTTTACCTAAAGGGTATTATACGGCTTTATGGTTGGTTACTTTTTTATCGTTAATCGCTAATTGGATCAACTGGGGTTTTGGCTTAGTGATTAGCGCGATTTTTGCAAAAGAGATCGCTAAAAATGTTAAAGGGGTGGATTATAGGCTACTCATCGCTAGTGCTTATTCGGGTTTTGTGATCTGGCATGGGGGTTTATCAGGATCTATCCCTTTAAGCGTTGCCACCCAAAATGAAAGTCTATCCAAAATAAGCGCTGGGGTGATTGAAAAAGCTATCCCCATCAGTCAGACGATTTTTTCTGCTTATAATTTAATCATTATAGGGATCATTCTTGTAGGGTTACCCTTTTTAATGGCAATAATCCACCCTAAAAAAGAAGAAATCATTGAGATTGACGCAAAGCTTTTAAAAGACGAATACAAGGAAACAGAACTCATTGATCACCAACAAGACAAAACGATCGCGCATTTTTTAGAAAACAGCGCCTTGCTTTCTTATCTTTTGGTTTTTTTGGGTTTTGGGTATCTGGGTATTTATTTTTTTAAAGGGGGAGGGATTAGTTTAAACATTGTCAATACGATTTTCCTTTTTTTAGGGATTTTGCTCCATAAAACCCCTTTGGCTTATGTGAAAGCGATCGATCGTTCCGCTAGGAGCGTGGCTGGGATTTTACTCCAATTCCCTTTTTACGCTGGGATTATGGGGATGATGGCAAGCCATAGCGTGGGGGGTCATTCTTTAGCGCAAATGCTTTCTTTAGCCTTCACGCACATCGCTAATGAAAAAACTTTCGCGCTCATGACTTTTTTAAGCGCGGGGATTGTCAATATTTTCATCCCGTCTGGTGGAGGGCAATGGGCGATTCAAGCTCCTATCATGCTTCCGGCTGGGCAAAGCTTAGGCGTGGATCCAGGAGTGGTTTCTATGGCTATCGCTTGGGGAGACGCTTGGACGAATATGATACAGCCTTTTTGGGCTTTGCCCGCTTTAGCCATTGCGGGTTTGGGCGCTAAAGATATTATGGGCTATTGCGTTTTGACTTTAATTTTTGTAGGCTTAGTTGTGTGTGGGGTGTTTTATTTTTTAGTGTGAGTTTTTTATGCCTAAAACCACGCTCTTTGGGGTAAAGTTTTCTCTTTTTACCCCTTAAACGCTCTTGTAATTAAGACTTATTTCGTTACAATAACCCCCATAATAACCTAAGGAAGTGTTTTGTTTTTCAAATTTATTTTATGTTTATTATTAGGAACGTTTGCATGGGCAAAAGAGGATATTCCTACCCCATTAACGCCCTCTAAACGCTATTCTATCAATTTGATGACTGAAAATGATGGTTATATCAATCCTTACATTGATGAGTATTATACCGCAGGCAATCAAATAGGCTTTTCTACTAAAGAGTTTGATTTTTCTAAAAATAAAGCGATGAAATGGACTTCGTATTTAGGTTTTTTCAATAAAAGCCCTAGGGTTACTCGTTTTGGCATTTCTCTCGCTCAAGACATGTATACCCCCTCACTTAAAAACAGAAAACTGGTGCATTTGCATGACAACCACCCTTATGGGGGGTATTTGAGGGTGAATTTGAATGTGTATAACCGCCATCAAACTTTTATGGAATTATTCACGCTTTCTTTAGGAACGACAGGGCAAGATTCTTTGGCCGCTCAAACGCAGCATCTCATTCATAAATGGGGCCATGACCCCCAATTTTATGGCTGGAACACGCAGCTCAAAAACGAATTTATTTTTGAATTGCACTACCAATTGCTCAAAAAAGTCCCCCTTTTAAAGACTCGTTTTTTTTCTATGGAGTTAATGCCTGGGTTTAATGTGGAATTGGGTAATGCGAGGGATTATTTCCAACTAGGCTCGCTCTTTAGGGCTGGGTATAACTTGGACGCTGATTATGGGGTCAATAAGGTCAATACCGCTTTTGATGGGGGCATGCCTTATAGCGATAAGTTTTCTATCTATTTTTTTGCAGGGGCTTTTGGGCGCTTCCAACCCCTTAACATCTTCATTCAAGGCAATAGCCCTGAAACTAGGGGTATTGCTAATTTGGAATACTTTGTTTATGCCAGTGAAATAGGAGCGGCTATGATGTGGCGTAGCCTCAGGGTGGCTTTTACGATCACTGATATTAGTAAAACCTTTCAATCCCAGCCTAAGCACCATCAAATCGGCACTTTAGAATTGAATTTCGCCTTTTGATTTAATATCAGTTTAATATTTTTCTTCCTATATGATATTTATATGATATTTTTGGGTAATTTAAGATAAATATCAGTAGCGTTTTAAATGAATTTGTTACTACTTTTCACTTTATTATACCAAATTTTCCCTTATTACAAACAACTTTGAAATAAACGATTTCCATTTAAAAATCAGCCTTATACTTCTAATAGGTTGCCTTGAGCAACACTTTAATACAAGGAGTCTAAAAAATGAAAGACGCAAGAGTTCAGGTGATGGGTATTGATGCCGGTGGCACCATGACGGACACATTTTTTGTGAAAGAAAATGGCAGTTTCGTAGTCGGTAAAGCCCAAAGCAACCCAGAAGATGAGAGTTTAGCTATTTATAATAGCTCACAAGACGCTTTATCGCATTGGCAATCAGATGTCAGTAAGGTTTATCCAGAGTTGGTCACTTGCGTGTATTCAGGCACGGCGATGCTCAATCGGGTCGTCCAAAGGCGCGGGATGGAAGTGGGCCTGATTTGCAATAAGGGTTTTGAGCAAATGCATTCTATGGGCAGAGCGTTGCAATCCTACTTGGGGTATGCGCTAGAAGAAAGGTTGCATATCAACACGCACAAGTATGATGATCCGCTGATTCCTTTAAAAAGGATTAGAGGCGTTACAGAAAGAACCGATGTCAAGGGGCAAGTGGTTATCCCAGTGCGTCAAGAAGAGGTTAAAGTTGCTGTTAAGGAGCTTTTAGAAGCAGGTGCAAAGGCCATTGTGATTTGCTTGTTGCAATCTCATAAAAACGCTGAAAGCGAGCGGATCGTTAGAGATATAGCGTTAAAAGAGATTGAAAAATTGGGTAAAAATATTCCTGTATTCGCTTCTGTGGATTACTACCCTCAAAGAAAAGAAAGCCACAGAATGAACACCACCATCTTAGAAGCTTATGCGGCTGAGCCAAGCAGGCAAACTCTCTCTAAAGTCAGCAACCGCTTCAAAGAGCATGGCGCTAAATTCGATCTTCGTGTGATGGCAACGCATGGAGGCACCATTAGCTGGAAGGCTAAAGAGCTTGCCAGAACGATCGTGAGCGGTCCTATTGGAGGCGTGATTGGATCTAAATTGCTGGGCGAAACGCTTGGTTATGACAATATTGCATGCAGCGATATTGGCGGCACGAGCTTTGATATGGCGCTTATCGTTAAGAGCAATTTCAATATCGCTTCTGACCCTGATATGGCGCGTCTTGTTTTATCCTTACCGCTTGTGGCTATGGATTCTGTTGGCGCGGGTGCTGGGAGTTTTGTGCGCATTGATCCGCACAGCCGATCGGTCAAACTAGGGCCTGACAGCGCGGGGTATAGAGTTGGCACTTGTTGGAAAGACAGCGGATTAGACACGGTTTCAGTAACCGATTGCCATATTGTTTTAGGCTATTTGAACCCGGATAATTTCTTAGGCGGTTTGATCAAATTAGATGTGGATAGGGCTAAAAAACACATTAAAGAGCAAATCGCTGATCCGCTAGGCATTAGCGTAGAAGATGCGGCTGCGGGTGTGATTGAATTGCTTGATTTGGAGCTTAAAGAATACTTGCGATCCAATATTAGCGCTAAAGGGTATAGCCCATCTGATTTTGTGTGCTTTTCATATGGTGGCGCGGGGCCTGTGCATACCTATGGCTATACAGAAGGCTTAGGGTTTAAGGATGTGGTAGTGCCTGCGTGGGCGGCTGGATTTAGCGCTTTTGGTTGCGCTTGCGCTGATTTTGAATACAGATACGACAAGAGCGTGGATATTGCCATTCCGCAGTATTCTTCAGATGAGTCCAAAATAGAGGCATGCAAAATCATTCAAGACGCATGGGATGAATTGACTCTCAAAGTGATTGAAGAATTCAAGATCAATGGATTCTCTGAAAAAGATGTGATTTTAAGACCTGGATACAGGATGCAGTATATGGGGCAATTGAATGACTTAGAGATCACTTCTCCTGTGTCAAAAGCTGCAAGCGTGGCTGATTGGGAAGAGATTGTCAAAGAATATGAAAAAACCTACGCTCGTGTTTATTCTGAATCAGCGTGTTCTCCAGAGCTTGGTTTTAGCGTGACTGGCGTGATCATGCGTGGTGTTGTAGCTACGCAAAAACCTGTAATTCCGGTTGAAAAAGAGCATGGCGCTACGCCTCCAAAAGAGGCCAAAATAGGCGTTAGGAAATTCTATCGCCATAAGAAATGGGTGGATGCAGATGTGTGGCAAATGGAAAAATTACTGCCTGGAAATGAAGTCATAGGGCCTGCGATCGTGGAATCAGATGCGACCACTTTCGTGATACCCAAAGGCTTTGCGACAAGACTAGACAAACACCGATTGTTCCACTTGAAAGAAGTTAAATAAAGGAGTTCAAAATGGCAAATTTATTGAAAAACGGCAAAACTTTAAAACAAGCTAGAGATGAAATCCTAGCCAGGACAGAAAAAACAGGGCATTATAATGGTCTCAAAAAATTAGAGTTTAAAGAAAGAGATCCGATCGGTTATGAGAAGATGTTCTCTAAATTAAGAGGCGGTATCGTGCATGCCAGAGAAACAGCTAAAAGGATTGCGGCAAGCCCTATTGTTGAGCAAGAGGGGGAATTGTGCTTCACGCTTTATAACGCTGTGGGCGATAGCGTGCTGACTTCTACGGGTATCATTATCCATGTAGGCACTATGGGATCAGCTATCAAATACATGGTAGAGAATAATTGGGAAGATAACCCAGGCATCAATGATAAGGATATTTTCACCAATAATGACTGCGCGATTGGGAATGTGCACCCATGCGATATTATGACTCTTGTGCCTATTTTCCACGATGAAAAATTGATCGGGTGGGTAGGCGGTGTTACGCATGTGATTGATACCGGATCGGTTACTCCAGGATCGATGAGCACCGGGCAGGTTCAAAGATTTGGGGATGGATACATGATCACTTGCCGTAAGACAGGGGCGAATGATGAGAGCTTTAAAGATTGGTTGCATGAATCTCAAAGATCGGTTCGCACGCCTAAATATTGGATTTTGGATGAAAGGACTAGGATTGCAGGATGCCATATGATTAGGGATTTAGTGATGGAAGTCATTAAAGAAGACGGCATTGATTCTTACATGCGATTTATTGATGAAGTGATTGAAGAAGGGAGAAGAGGTCTTATCTCTAGGATCAAATCCATGACCATACCCGGCAAGTATAGAAAAGTCGCTTTTGTGGATGTGCCTTATGCGCATAAGGATATTGGCGTGTGCTCTGAATTTGCTAAGCTAGATACGATCATGCACTCTCCAGTGGAAATCACTATCAATAAGGACGCTACATGGAAATTAGATTTTGATGGCGCTTCCAGGTGGGGATGGCACTCTTTCAATTGCAACCAAGTGTCCTTTACTAGTGGTATTTGGGTGATGATGACTCAAACCTTAATCCCCACTTCTCGTATCAACGATGGTGCTTATTTCGCGACTCAATTCAGACTCAAAAAAGGGACTTGGATGAATCCAGATGACAGGCGCACCGGGCATGCTTACGCGTGGCACTTCTTGGTATCAGGCTGGAGCGCTTTGTGGAGAGGTTTGTCTCAAGCGTATTACAGCCGAGGGTATTTAGAAGAGGTCAATTCTGGAAACGCTAACACTTCCAATTGGTTGCAAGGCGGTGGTATCAACCAGGATGGAGAAATCCATGCGGTGAATAGCTTTGAGACGAGCTCTTGTGGGACTGGAGCTTGCGCGATAAAAGACGGCCTGAATCACGCAGCGGCTATTTGGAATCCAGAGGGCGATATGGGCGATGTTGAAATTTGGGAAATGGCAGAGCCTCTTCTTTATTTAGGCAGGAATGTCAAAGCCAATACCGGTGGGTATGGGAAATATCGAGGCGGTAACGGGTTTGAAACCTTAAGAATGGTGTGGGGCGCGCATGATTGGACCATGTTCTTTATGGGTAATGGCTATATGAATAGCGATTGGGGTATGATGGGAGGTTATCCAGCGGCCAGTGGCTATAGGTTTGAAGCGCACAACACCGATTTAAAAAACAGGATTAAAAATAACGCTAGCTTGCCTTTGGGAGGCGATTTTAACCCAACGGATAGAGATTATGAAAAGCATATTTCTCATGCGTCTCAAGTCAAAAGGGATAAGCAATGCATCACCACAGAGAACTGCTTTGACAATTATGATTTGTATTTGAATTACATCAAAGGCGGTCCTGGATTTGGCGATCCGATTGAAAGGGATTTGAATGCGATTTTAGAAGATCTAAACAGCAAACAGCTATTGCCAGAATACGCTTACAAGGTTTATGGTGCAGTGGTGAGTCAAAATAAAGACGGCGTGTGGGTCGGTGATGAAGCTAAAACGAAAGCCAAAAGAAAAGAAATTCTTGAAAACAGAAAGGCTAGATCCATACCGGTAAAAGAATGGATGGAGCAAGAAAGAAACGCTATCCTTGAAAAAGAGGCTTCCAAACAGGTTAAGCACATGTATGCGACTAGCTTTGATCTATCGCCCAAGTTTTTGAATGATTTTAAAACATTCTGGAACTTGCCAAAGAGCTGGAGCGTGAAAGAAGATGAGCTTGGCGTATTCACCTATGGATCTAAATACAGGATGGATTTGAGCAAATTGCCTGATGTGCGCACAGTTCTGTTGGTTGATGAGAAATAAAGAAAGGAGAATGGTCATGTCAAAATACACACAAGAACAAATTAAAAATTTGGTAGAGGGGAACTTGGATTGGAACACTGTCTTAAAAATGCTGAGCATGCCTAAAGATCATGAAAGGTTCCAAATGTATTTGAAGGTGTTGCAAGATAAGGTAGATTTTGATGATAAAATCGTCTTACCCTTGGGGCCGCATTTGTTTGTGGTGCAAGATCCTCAAAAGAAGTGGGTCATTAAGTGTTCATGCGGTCATGCGTTTTGCGCTCCAGAGGAGAATTGGAAATTGCATGCAAACATCTATGTGCGCGATACAGCAGAAAAAATGGAAGAGGTGTATCCTAAACTCTTAGCCAGTGATACTCACTGGCAAGTGTATCGGGAGTATATTTGCCCGGATTGCGGCATCCTTTTAGATGTTGAAGCCCCAACTCCTTGGTATCCTGTGATCCATGATTTTGAGCCTGATATAGAGGCGTTTTATAAAGATTGGCTAGGCATACAGCCCCCAGAAAGACGCTAAAATCGCTCAATCCTTTTTATGAAGAGGCTTTATGCCTCTTGGCGCTAAAAGCTTGGGTTAATTTAACTCAAGCGAATTTTCTTCAATCCTAACAAATTTAGCTACAAATTAAAAAATTTAAGCTTTTTTCTTTTTTTTTGATTTAATACTCGGTATAATCTTAATCCACCTAAAAGGAAAAGCTATGAAAGTAACACAAGGCATTGCTAACGACTTTTTTGCCCTAACAAACACGATATTTTCTGTTCTTATACACCAGCGAAACCACACTTGGGAAGAAGAAAATTGTGGAAAATTACTGCAAGATATTGTCAATATCTCTAAAAATAAGAAAACGCATTTTATGGGTTCTATCACTATGCTTTCAATAGAATAAAGGGTGTTTTTGACTAAAAAATTCATGTCTTGGATGGTGGTTATCGGGGCTTTAATTTGCGTGCTTTTAGGGGTGTTTATCTTCTTTACCAGCATGTCGGTAAAAAAATCTTTAAGCGCTTATCTTAACGCTTATTTGGATCAACGCCCCCATATTAAGGGCATGGGGATTGCAGGCGCTCCTTTTGAATGCGAAGGGTTTTTTAAAATTGCATGCGTTTCTAAAGAGATCAGTTTTTTAGATTCTCAAAACTCCCCTATTATGGATTTTAAAAATTTGAGTATTAAGCTCAATTCTTTAGACAAAAGCTCTCTTACCCTTTCTGTCCATTCTCAAATCAAATCCCCTATTTTAGAACAAGATATTCAGCAAAAAATCAGCCAAATCCCCCTAAAAGATTTGAATACCTTATTAGAAAAAATGAAACCCACGCGCTTGAATTGCTCTTTAACATTCAACGCTCTAGATGAAAAAACCTTAAACGATAATTTAAAATGCGATTTGACTAATGCGGAAAATATCCTTGCTTACACTTTTTTTCAAGAGGGTTTAATGGAGACTCAAGAAAATCTCTCCCTTAAAAATATTTTTAAAACCTTGAGTTCTAAAGACGCTAAAGCCATAGAAGAGTTGCAAGACAAACTGCGTTTTTTAGCGCCAAAGTTGAGCGTTTCTATCCAAGCGCGCCATCTTAAAAATGTTTTAGAGTCCTTTTACCACCAAAATAAAGAGAGCTTGGGCTTTTTTTCCCCTTATTTTAGCTTGCGCTCTCAAACCCCTAGCGTCTCTTATGAAAGCGCGTTAGCTTCTTTAGAAAACTATTTTATGACCTTGTTCCAATCCCGTTTTAAAGACAATACAGCGCTCCAACAAAATTTTAAAGGATTGTTGCAAGCCTTTGTTTCTATGGCTAAAGACAAACGATCCCAAATCGCTCTTAACGCCCAAGCTAAAGACAACACCAAGCTAACTTTTAACGATTTGTTAGAAAGCCTTAGCGTGAATTTCTTTCAATCTTACAAAATAAGCCATGAGTGATTTCAAAGTCCCCCCCAAAGCTAAAGGGTTTAAACGCCTTTTTAAAGCCCTTTTTTATTCTAAAGACGGGCTTAAATGCGCGTGGGCTGAAGAGAGCGCGTTCAGGCAAATTGTCATTTTGGCTCTTTTTTGTATCGCTCTAGCGAGCTATTTAGCTAAAGATTTTTTAGAATGGGGGCTATTGATTGCACCTTGTTTTTTATCGGTGGTGATTGAACTCATCAATAGCTCCATTGAAAAGGCTGTGGATTTTACTGGCACCGAGTTCCACCCTTTAGCCAAAAAGGCTAAAGACATGGCCAGTTCGGCCCAACTGATAGGGCTTATTTTTTGGGCTTTGATTTGGGGGCGTTATCTTTTAACGCTTTATTTTAATTAAATTTTAGGGAGACACATGCAAGATCATTTAGTCAATGAAACAAAAAATATTGTAGAAGTGGGGATTGATTCTTCTATTGAAGAGAGCTATTTGGCTTATTCCATGAGCGTGATCATAGGGCGCGCCTTACCGGACGCTAGAGACGGCTTAAAGCCTGTGCATAGGCGTATTTTGTATGCGATGCATGAATTAGGCCTTACTTCCAAAGTCGCTTATAAAAAAAGCGCTAGGATCGTGGGTGATGTGATTGGTAAATACCACCCCCATGGCGACACCGCAGTTTATGATGCGTTAGTGAGAATGGCGCAAGATTTTTCCATGCGCTTGGAATTAGTGGATGGGCAGGGTAACTTTGGCTCTATTGATGGCGATAACGCCGCAGCGATGCGTTACACTGAAGCCAGAATGACCAAGGCGAGTGAAGAGATTTTAAGAGATATTGATAAAGACACCATTGATTTTGTGCCTAATTATGACGATACCTTAAAAGAGCCAGATATTCTACCAAGCCGTCTGCCTAACCTTTTAGTCAATGGGGCTAATGGGATCGCTGTAGGGATGGCGACTTCTATCCCCCCTCATAGGATTGATGAAATCATAGACGCTTTAGCGCATGTCTTAGAAAACCCTAACGCTGAATTAGATGAAATTTTGGAATTTGTCAAAGGGCCTGACTTTCCTACTGGTGGGATCATCTATGGCAAGGCGGGTATTGTTGAAGCCTATAAAACGGGGCGAGGGCGCGTGAAAGTGCGGGCTAAAGTGCATGTGGAAAAGACGAAAAATAAAGAAATCATCGTTTTAGATGAAATGCCCTTTCAAACCAATAAAGCCAAATTAGTGGAACAAATCAGCGATTTAGCGCGAGAAAAGCAAATTGAAGGCATTAGCGAAGTGCGCGATGAGAGCGATAGAGAGGGCATTAGAGTGGTGATTGAATTAAAAAGAGACGCGATGAGTGAAATTGTCTTAAACCACCTTTACAAACTCACCACCATGGAGACCACTTTTAGCATCATTTTACTCGCAATTTATAATAAAGAGCCTAAGATTTTCACGCTTTTAGAGTTGTTGCGCCTTTTCTTAAACCACAGAAAGACCATTATTATAAGACGCACGATTTTTGAATTAGAAAAGGCTAAGGCCAGAGCGCATATTTTAGAAGGCTATTTGATCGCACTAGACAATATTGATGAAATCGTGCAACTCATTAAAACAAGCCCAAGCCCAGAAGCGGCTAAAAACGCCTTAATGGAGCGTTTTAGTTTGAGCGAGATCCAAAGCAAAGCCATTTTAGAAATGCGTTTGCAACGCTTAACAGGTCTTGAAAGGGATAAGATCAAAGAAGAATACCAAAACTTATTAGAGCTTATTGATGATCTCAATGGCATTTTAAAGAGCGAAGATCGCTTGAATGAGGTCGTCAAAACAGAGCTTTTAGAAGTCAAAGAGCAATTTTCTTCTCCAAGGCGCACTGAAATTCAAGAATCTTACGAAAGTATTGACACAGAAGATTTGATCGCTAATGAGCCTATGGTGGTGAGCATGAGCCATAAAGGCTATGTGAAAAGAGTGGATTTAAAAGCTTATGAAAAGCAAAATCGTGGCGGTAAAGGCAAGCTTTCAGGTAGCACTTATGAAGACGATTTCATTGAAAACTTTTTTGTGGCTAACACGCATGATATTTTGCTCTTTATCACCAATAAGGGGCAATTGTATCATTTGAAAGTCTATAAAATCCCAGAAGCGAGCCGGATCGCTATGGGTAAAGCCGTTGTGAATTTAATCTCACTCGATCCGGATGAAAAGATCATGGCGACTCTAAGCACTAAAGACTTTAGCGATGAACGCTCTTTAGCTTTCTTTACGAAAAATGGTGTGGTGAAGCGCACCAATTTGAGCGAATTTGGCGGTAATAGGAGTTATAGCGGTATCAGAGCGATTGTTTTAGATGAAGGCGATGAACTAGTGGGCGCAAAAGTTGTGGATAACAACGCTAAGCATTTGCTCATCGCATCGCATTTGGGTATTTTCATTAAATTCCCTTTAGAAGACGTGCGCGAGATCGGAAGAACGACTCGTGGGGTTAGAGGGATCAAGCTGAATGAAAACGATTTTGTTGTCGGCGCGGTCGTTATTAGCGGTGATGGCAACAAGCTTTTGAGCGTGAGTGAAAACGGGCTTGGCAAGCAAACTTTAGCCGAAGCGTATAGAGAGCAATCTCGTGGAGGTAAGGGGGTCATTGGCATGAAGCTCACTCAAAAAACCGGCAATCTAGTGGGCGTTATCAGCGTGGATGATGAAAACTTGGATTTGATGATCCTTACTGCAAGCGCGAAAATGATCAGAGTTTCTATTAAAGATATTAGAGAAACCGGAAGAAATGCTAGTGGGGTAAAGCTCATAAACACCGCCGATAAAGTCATGTATGTCAATTCTTGCCCTAAAGAAGAAGAGCCAGAAAATTTAGAAATCTCACGTGCGCAAAATTTGTTTGAGTGATGCGTTTTTTTTCATTCTGTTATTTTTTATTTTATTTTTTAGGGGTTTCTTTGCATGCCCTCAGCCCCCTAGAAGAACAAGAATTTTTAATTTCGTACCGCTTGAAAATCGTTGATTCTAGAGTGATGGGTGAAGAGTATTCTGTTTCTAAACCTATCGTTAGTCGCATCAAAACAGCCCCCTATGTTTTAGACTATCATTGCTCTATCATCACTCGCAACTTGCCCGATTTGAAAAACCCCTTGCTCCAAACCAAACTAGAACGCTTCCTTTTAGAAATAGCGTTAAAAAAAGAAAAAGAGCGAGTCATTGACTGCCTTTTAAAAAGCCAAGTCGCTATCACGCATTATGATCATAGCTATAAAAACGGCACCACTACCACAAGCATACTTAACCTCAAAGCCTTAAGCGTTAAAGCGAGTTTAGAGGGGGACATGCTGTCTTTAGATATTTTTAGAAAGGAAGAATAATGAAAATCGCCATTGTAGAAGATGATATTAACATGCGTAAAAGCCTGGAGCTTTTTTTTGAGCTTCAGGACGATTTAGAGATTGTGAGTTTTAAAAACCCTAAAGACGCTTTAGCCAAGTTAGATGAAAGCTTTGATTTAGTCATCACGGATATTAACATGCCCCATATGGACGGCTTGGAATTTTTACGCCTTTTAGAGGGCAAGTATGAATCCATTGTGATTACCGGTAATGCGACCTTGAATAAAGCCATTGATTCCATTCGTTTAGGCGTGAAAGACTTTTTCCAAAAGCCTTTTAAACCAGAATTGCTTTTAGAATCCATCTATCGCACTAAAAAAGTTTTAGAATTTCAAAAAAAACACCCTCTAGAAAAACCTTTAAAAAAACCACACAAACACAGCTTTTTAGCCACTTCAAAAGCGTTAGAAGAGAGCAAACGGCAGGCCTTAAAAGTCGCAAGCACGGACGCTAATGTCATGTTATTAGGCGAAAGCGGGGTGGGTAAGGAAGTTTTTGCTCATTTCATCCACCAGCATTCTCAGCGTTCCAAGCACCCTTTTATTGCGATCAACATGTCCGCAATCCCAGAGCATTTATTAGAAAGCGAGCTTTTTGGGTATCAAAAAGGGGCGTTCACGGACGCCACAGCGCCTAAAATGGGGCTTTTTGAGAGCGCTAATAAAGGCACGATCTTTTTAGATGAAATCGCTGAAATGCCCCTTCAATTGCAAAGCAAACTTTTAAGAGTGGTTCAAGAAAAAGAAATCACGCGCCTTGGGGATAATAAAAGCGTTAAAATTGATGTCCGTTTCATTTCCGCTACCAACGCCAACATGAAAGAAAAAATCGCTGCGAAAGAATTCAGAGAAGATTTGTTTTTCCGCTTGCAGATCGTGCCTATAACTATCGCGCCTTTAAGAGAGAGGGTAGAAGAGATTTTGCCCATTGCTGAAATCAAGCTTAAAGAAGTGTGCGACGCGTATCATTTGGGGCCAAAATCCTTTTCAAAAAACGCCGCAAAACGCCTTTTAGAATACTCTTGGCATGGGAATGTGCGAGAGCTTTTAGGCGTGGTGGAGAGAGCGGCGATTTTAAGCGAAGAAACGGAAATCCAAGAGAAAGATTTGTTTTTAGAAAGGTAGGGAGTTAGGGGATTTTAAGGGGGATAATTATTTCAAAACACCATCTCCTTAAAAATAAGTTTTTATAATAAAGTAACTAAAACCCCATTTTTTATTAGTGCGGTTATTGTGTTTTAAACTCATTTTATAGTAGGATTAGCGTGAAAGAGAGTTTAAAGAATTAAATGCCTTTTCTTTTGTAATGGCTTGCGGAGTAGGAAAAATCGCATGCTTCTCTCTATAATAATCTATAATTGCTAACCACTTAATGATGATTTAACTTTCGCCCCCATTTTTCTTAATTTCGTGGCTCTCCTTTTATTGATAATTTTTGTGTAGGATTAAGTTTGGTGAGTTTAGGGGTTCCCAACCCTACCCCTTGTAATTGAGCCATAAGGAGACTCGGTGGCTCACTCTCGCTATTTTATAAAGGTTTGAAACGCTATAGTTGATGCTATCTCTGTAATGGTTAGAGAGTGTTCCTTAAAACATAGA
>NZ_MTWR01000032.1:0-16935 GCF_001998165.1 Helicobacter pylori
TTTATAGATTTGGTTTTGAGCGTTAGAAATCGTTTGGATGCGTTCTTGATTCAAAAAAGGGTCATTGTGTTCAACGGCATGACTGATAGAATATTCAAAACCCACGCTCGCATACGCCCCATTTTCTTCAGCGATACAAAAAGATAAAAATAATAAGGGTAAAGAAAATAAGGCTTTTGGAAATTGCATGGGTGATCCTAATTAAAAATAATCTCAATGATACACTAATTTTAATAGAAAAAAGTGAAACCATTTTTAAGCCATTTTTGAATACAATAAGAGCATTTTATTATTAAGGTTAGAATAATGAGTTTGATCGTTACACGCTTCGCCCCGTCGCCCACTGGCTATCTCCACATAGGAGGCTTAAGGACAGCCATTTTCAATTATCTTTTTGCACGAGCCAATCAAGGAAAATTTTTTTTACGCATTGAAGACACGGATTTGAGCCGTAACTCTATAGAAGCGGCTAACGCCATTATAGAGGCTTTCAAATGGGTAGGGCTAGAATACGATGGAGAAATCCTCTACCAATCCAAACGCTTTGAGATTTATAAAGAATATATCCAAAAACTCTTAGACGAAGACAAAGCCTATTATTGCTACATGAGTAAAGATGAATTAGACGCTTTGAGAGAAGAACAAAAAGCTAGGAAAGAAACCCCACGCTATGACAATCGCTATCGTGATTTTAAAGGCACGCCCCCTAAAGGCATAGAGCCTGTGGTAAGGATTAAAGTCCCCCAAAATGAGGTGATTGTTTTTAATGACGGGGTTAAAGGCGAAGTGAGAGTGAACACTAACGAAATAGACGATTTTATTATCGCCAGGAGCGATGGGACGCCCACTTATAACTTTGTGGTTACTATTGATGACGCTTTAATGGGGATTACTGATGTGATTAGAGGCGATGATCACCTTTCTAACACCCCTAAACAAATCGTTCTCTATAAGGCTTTGAATTTTAAAATCCCTAATTTTTTCCATGTGCCGATGATTTTGAATGAAGAAGGGCAAAAATTAAGCAAACGCCATGGGGCCACTAATGTGATGGACTATCAAGAAAGGGGCTATCTTAAGGAAGCTTTAGTGAATTTTTTAGCGCGTTTGGGGTGGAGCTATCAAGATAAAGAGATTTTTAGCATGCAAGAATTATTGGAATGGTTTGATCCTAAAGATTTGAATTCTTCACCCAGTTGCTTCAGCTGGCACAAGCTTAATTGGCTCAACGCTCATTATTTAAAAAACCAAAGCGCGCAGGAATTGTTAGAACTTTTAAAGCCTTTTAGTTTTAGCGATCTTTCTCATTTAAACCCCACTCAATTGGATCGCTTATTGGACGCCCTCAAAGAAAGATCTCAAACCCTAAAAGAATTAGCCCTTAAAATAGATGAGGTTTTAATCGCCCCTGTGGAGTATGAAGAAAAGGTTTTTAAAAAACTCAATCAAGCGCTCGTCATGCCTTTGTTAGAAAAGTTTAAACTGGCGTTAGATAAAGCCAATTTCAACGATGAAAGCGCGCTAGAAAACGCCATGCATAAAATCATTGAAGAAGAAAAGATTAAAGCGGGTAATTTCATGCAGCCTTTAAGATTGGCCCTTTTGGGTAAGGGGGGTGGGATAGGCCTTAAAGAAGCGCTTTTTATTTTAGGCAAAACAGAGAGCCTCAAAAGAATAGAGAATTTTTTGAAAAACTAAAAGATTGGCTCTCTAAAATGGGGCATAAAGTTTGCATTTTTTGAAAAATAAGAAGGTTTTAAGAGGAAAATGAAAAAAAATATTTCTAAAATGTTTTGCCTTGATTGAAATCAAGCTTAAAAGTTGGGTTCAGACAATCTTTGGGCAAACTAATCGTTTGAGGAATGACCTCATAATGGCAATAATTTTCATCTTCAAAGAGAGGTTTTACCAATAAGCGGTTTGAAAAAAGCCGATTTTCTTGATTAGGATTGATAACGCCATTGTTTAAAAAGAGGAAAGTTTGCGCGAGTTTGGTTATTTCGTTTGGGTTATGGCTTACCAATAACACGCTTAAATTTTCACGCTTGATAAAATCAAGCAAACCTTGTTGCACTTCGTTTTTTAAGGCGTTATCTAGGGCGTTTAAAGGCTCATCTAAAAGCAATAAATTCTTGGCTGCGATCAAAGCTCTTGCTAAAGCGACTCGTTGGGCTTGTCCGCCAGAGAGTTGGGGGATTTTTTGCTGGCTTAGATTTTCTAAACGCATTAAGCGTAACACTTCGTGGATTTTATTTTTATCTTTAGGGTGAGCAAAGGCGATGTTTTGATACACGTTTAAATGAGGGAATAGGGCGTAATCTTGAAACACAAAGCCGATTTTTCGCTGTTGTGGTTTTAAAAAAATCTTTTTTTGAGTGTCTAGCCATACTGAATGATTGACTTCAATATAGCCGCTACTCACTGCTTCAAGCCCTGCTAAAATGCGTAAAATCGTGCTTTTACCCGCTCCCGATTCTCCTAATAAAGCGACAACTTCTGCTTCTTTAATTTCTAAGTCTATATTCAAATCAAACGCGCCCCTAGATCCTAAAAGGCGTTTTTTAAACCGTGCTTTTATCATAAAAACGAGCTTTGTTTTTTATTCAAAAATAGGGTAACAAATAAGAGGCTAAAACTGATAATCGTGAGCGTTAAGGCGTATTGATGGGCTTTAGAATAATTGAGCGCTTCAGCTTCGTTAAAGATCGCAATACTCGCCACTCTTGTTTCCCCTAATATATCACCCCCAAGCATCATCACCACGCCAAATTCGCCTATAGTGTGCGTAAAAGTTGTAATGATAGCCATCAACACACTGGGTTTGATGTTAGGGAGTAGGACGAAAAAAAGGGTGTAGTATTCCCCTTTACCCAAGCTATAACTAGCTTCTTTTAAAGAAGCGGGCAAGGAAATTAACGCGCTTTTAATAGGGCTTACCATAAAGGGTAAGGAAAAAATCACGCTCCCTAAAATAAGCCCTTGGAAACTGAAAACAAGTTTCACATTGAATACATCTTGTAAAAACGCTCCCAAAAAAGAAGAAGGCGAAAAGATTAAAAGGAGATAAAACCCTAGCACGCTTGGGGGTAAAACTAAAGGCATATACACAAGCGTTTCTGTTAAGCTCGTTAAAAGATTGCGTTTAAGGCTTAAAAAATAGCCTAAAAAAATCCCTATAGGGAGTAAAATAAGGGTGGTAATCAAAGCTAAAGAAAAGCTCAAACGCATGGTAATCAAAAACTCATGATCCATTATTCGCCTTTTTTATGCGTTTCAATCCACAATATAGCCGTATTCTTTAAAGATAGCTCTAGCTTTAGGGCTGAATAAAAAATCTTTAAAAACTTTGGCTAAAGGGTTATTAGCCCCATTTTTAGTGATGATTAAGGCTTGTTCAATAGGGTTATAAAGGGCTTTATCAATGATGAAATAAGAGAGGTTTTTATCTTTTTTATCCATCAAGGATAACGCTCCAAAGCCTATTTGAGCGTTTTTAGTAGCGACAAATTGATGGGCTTGAGAAATAGAAGCGCCATAAATGATTTTAGATTTAAGACTAGAAGTGAGTTTTAAATTCTCTAAGACTTCCATACTGGCTTTTCCATAGGGGGCTAGTTTAGGATTAGCCATAGCGATATATTTAATTTTAGGGTCTTTAAGAATCTCTAAAGAATCCATTTTTAGATTTTCACTCCACAAAACCAACACGCCTTTAGCATAGACCTCTTCTTTAAAAGGGGTTATTTTTTCATCATAAAGCTTTTTAGGTCTAATCATATCTGCTGAAATGAATAAATCAAAAGGGGCGTTTTGAGTGATTTGAGCGTAGAGTTTGCCTGAAGAATTAAAACTAATACTAATAGCGTCTTTTGGGTGTTCTTTTTGAAATTCTTTAACAAGGGCTTTTAAAGTGCGCGTGAGATTAGCAGCAGCAGCGATTTTTAAATCCTGCGCTAATAGAGCGTTTGAGAAAAATACGATTAACAAGGCAAACGCTTTGAAAGCGTTTTTCATAGAACTCCCTTTTATTTAAATGATTGAAGTTATTGATTATACCTATTTGTATCTTAAAAATTTGTATTTTAAAAGTTTGAGGCGGTTTGTTTTGTGGGTGTATCCCACTTATTAGTATTTAACCAATATTTCCACTCTAAAACCCTCATCTTTGATAAAAAATTAAATCTTTTAGAAAAATAACCGATCTTAGGGTGTAACTTTAATTCAACAAGAAGGATTTATTATGATTAAAAGAATTGCTTGTATTTTAAGCTTGAGTGCGAGTTTAGTGCTAGCTGGCGAAGTGAATGGGTTTTTCATGGGTGCGGGTTATCAACAAGGTCGTTATGGCCCTTATAACAGCAATTACTCTGATTGGCGTCATGGCAATGACCTTTATGGTTTGAATTTCAAATTAGGTTTTGTAGGCTTTGCCAATAAATGGTTTGGGGCTAGGGTGTATGGCTTTTTAGATTGGTTTAACACTTCAGGGACTGAACACACCAAAACCAATTTGCTCACCTATGGTGGCGGTGGCGATTTGATCGTCAATCTCATTCCTTTGGATAAATTCGCTCTAGGTCTCATTGGTGGCGTTCAATTAGCCGGAAACACTTGGATGTTCCCTTATGATGTCAATCAAACCAGATTCCAGTTCTTATGGAATTTAGGCGGAAGAATGCGCGTTGGGGATCGCAGTGCGTTTGAAGCGGGCGTGAAATTCCCTATGGTTAATCAGGGCAGCAAGGATGTAGGGCTTATCCGCTACTATTCTTGGTATGTGGATTATGTCTTCACTTTTTAATCCGTTCTTTCATTCGCTCTTCTTCATCAAATCAAACCCTAGCCGACTCTTAAAAGGTTGGGGTTCAAAAAATCTTTTTTATAAATAGAAAGTTTGTTTTAGTGCAGTATAATCCTAGCGTTTCAATTTTTATTTTACTCAATAGGGTGTTTGGTGTTGGCGTTTGAAAGCGGGTTTAGTAAGATTTAAATAATAAATTACTTATACATATTTGATAGATATTATTTTATTTAATAGTGTTATTTAATGGCTCAATTTAATTAGGATAGTTTCGCTTTTATTTCTTTAAAACAAATTGATTCTACTGGGGAAAGGTTTTTATGGAAAACAGCACACTTTATATTGTTATTGCTGGCTTATGGCTTGCCGTAGGCTTTGGAATCTTTTTAAAGAAATTAGACATGCCGGTTATCATTGGCTACATTTGCACAGGAACGGTTTTAGCGGCTTTTTTTAAAATTAATGATTTTAATTTGTTGTCTGATATTGGTGAATTTGGTATCGTCTTTTTAATGTTTATGATAGGCATTGAGTTTAATTTTGACAAGCTCAAATCCATCAAACAAGAAGTGCTGGTTTTTGGGCTTTTACAAGTCGTTTTGTGTGCTTTAATCGCTTTTTTAGTGGGGTATTTTATTTTGGGTCTTTCACCCATTTTTTCCCTTGTTTTAGGCATGGGGCTTTCGCTCTCTTCAACCGCTATTGTGCTGAAATTCTTTGAAGATTCCAAACAGCTTAGCACGCCCATGGGAAAGAGCGCGGTGGGGATTTTGATTTTCCAAGATATTGCCGCCATTCCCATGCTTTTAATTCTCACTATTCTAGGCAGCAAAGATTCTAATGTTAATTTACTCATTCTTAAAACTCTTATTTCCACAGGGATTATTTTAGTTCTTTTGTTATTGCCTGGAAAAAAAGGGGCTAATCTCATCTTAGAGCAAGCAAAAGACACGCGCTTGCCTGAAATTTTTATAGGCACGATTTTAGTGATTGTTTGCAGCGCAGCAGGGTTGAGCCATTTTTTTGGGTTTTCTATGTCTTTGGGAGCGTTCATTGTGGGCATGGCCATTTCTAAATCGCGCTATAAAATCAATGTCCAAGAAGAATTCGCGCAATTAAAAAACCTCTTCTTAGCCCTTTTTTTCATTACGATAGGGATGCAAATTAATGTGAGTTTCTTTATGGAGAAGTTCTTTGTCGTCATCTTTTTACTCATTTTAGTGATGGGTTTTAAGACTGCTATCATTTATGCGCTTTTGCGTTTTTTTAGAGACTCTAAAACTGCCATAAAAACCGCTCTTTCTTTGGCGCAAATCGGGGAGTTTTCTTTTGTCATTTTTTTAAATTCAGGCTCGCACCAGCTCTTTAATTTGCAAGAAAAAAAAGGGATTCTTGGTTTTTTGCACCAAAAAAATATCTTAAGTATCGCTCAAAATGACATCCACCAATTCCTTATCCTTATGGTGGTTTTTTCTATGTTAGCAACCCCTTTTATTTTAAAATACCTAGAATCTATCGCTCAATTTATTTTGCACCAAAAGAGTCAAGAAAATGAGCCGGCTAAAAAATAATGGTGCAAAAACCAAATGATAAGTTTGCTTGTATTGTCAGTGTTATGTTAGAATACAAGCGTATTGAACTCAAACTATTAAATAAAGGGGGCTTTTATGAAAGAGCAAGAATGGGATTTAAGCGCTTTATTTGAAAATAAAGAAAGTGCAGAAGAATTTTTAAAAACCTTACAAACAGAAGCACAAGAATTTGAGAGTGCTTATCAAAATAACCTTAAGAATTTAGACGCTACAAAATTTGCCAACGCTCTTAAACATTACGAAAATTTGTTAGAAAAAATTTCTAGAGCGATGACTTACGCTCAATTGCTTTTTGCTAAGAACACCAAAGAAGCGAAGTTTTATTCGCAGTGCGAAATGGCTTGTGCAAATATCCAACAACACCTTTTATTCTTTGAAATTGAATTCAAGAATTTAGACGCCAAAAAACAGCTTGCTTTCATTAAAAAATGCAAAGACCATGCTTTTTATCTAAACAACCTCATAGAAAAGAAAAAGCACACCTTAAATTTAGATGAAGAAAAGATCGCTCTAGCCCTTTCACCTGTGGGAGTGGGCGCGTTTAGCCGTCTTTTTGATGAGCATTTTTCTTCTTTGAAAATCCCTTTTGAAGAGCAAAATTTAAGCGAAGAAGAAATTTTAGCCCTCTTGCACAACCCCAAACGCAAGATTCGTAAAAAATCTCAAAAAGCTTTCAGCAAAGCGTTAGAAAAATCCCGCCCTTTACTCACTTACATTTTAAACATGGTGCGTAAAGACTTGCTTATTGAAACCAAGCTGAGAAAATACGACAAAAAAGAGAGTTTCCGCCACATTGACAACCAGATCTCGCAAGAGAGCGTGGATAGCATGATAGAGATTGTGAACGCTAATTTTTCTTTAGTGCATCGTTACTACCATCAAAAAGCGCAAATTTTAGGGCATAAACTCAAAGATTACGATCGCTACGCTCCTTTAAACGATGAAAGCATCACCATGACTTACTCTCAAGCTTTAGAAGAAGTGCTTAAAACCCTTAAAGCCTTTAGCCCTGAATTTCATAAAATCGCTTCTAAAGCGATCAAAGAGGACTGGGTGGATTCACACCCTAAAGATTTTAAGCAAGGCGGGGCTTTTAGCCATGGCGCAGTGCCTAGCGCTCACCCTTATGTGTTGTTAAACTACACAGGAAACCGCCGAGACGCTTTCACTATCGCTCATGAATTTGGGCATATGATCCACCAAGAATTGTCCAAAAAACAAGGCGTATTGAACATGGATACGCCCTTAACCACCGCAGAAACCGCTTCTGTCTTTTCTGAAATGCTGTTTTTTGAGCATTTAAAAAAGGGTTTAAAACAAGATGAACTCCTTTTCATGCTAGCAGGCAAATTAGAAGATATTTTTTCTACCCTTTTTAGGCAAGTGGTGATGACTAATTTTGAAAGAAGAATCCATGAAATGGATGAAGAATTAGACACCAAAGATTTTGATCGAATCTGGTTTGAAGAAAATCAAAGAATGTTTGAAAAGAGCGTGAAACTCACTAAAAACTACCATTTGTGGTGGAGCTATATCCCCCATTTTATCCATTCGCCTTTTTATTGCTACGCTTATAGTTACGGGCAACTTTTAACTTTAGCGCTTTATGGGCTTTATAAAAAAAGCGACGCTAAAGAGTTTGTTAAAACTTACACGGAATTTTTAAGCTTAGGAGGGTCAAAAAGCCCTAAAGAATTAGTGTCCATGTTTGGCTTTGACATTGATAGCAAAGAATTTTGGGAAATTGGCATCCAAGAGGTGCGTCATTTGTTAGAAGAATTTGAAAGGTTGCTCGCATGCAAAGAGAATTAAGGCTTTTAAACAACAAGCATTGCGTTGAATACTTGCAATTTCTGTCCAAAAACCATTTGAGTTTCAACCTTTTGTGCGAAAGAGATGCGATTGATTTTTCCCCCAAGCTCCCTAAAGAAATCCATGAAAAATTCGGCGCGTTAGTGCTGTTTGTTTTAGCCGGATACACCTTAGAAAGCTTGATGATTGATGCAAAAAGCGTGCAGTTTGAAGCCGGGTTTGGCCCTAACAATATTGGCAGCGTGGTTCAAGTAAAACTTCCTGGCATCATTCAAATCCTTATCAAAGAAAAAAATGAAAATGCCGTTTTATTCAATCGTTGCGATTCGCTTGAATTGTTTCAAAAAGAAGAACCACCCCTTCAAGAGCCAAAAAAAGACGAGCGAGAGTCTAAAGAATGGCTGGATTCTAAAGAGGCCCTTTTTTCCAATTCCAAAAACCGTGCGATTTTAGAAAATCTGCACAAAAGCTAAAGGACTAATTGATGAGCGTTTTGAAATTGCATGTAAAAGTCTTTCGTTTTGAAACCAACAAAGATTACAATCCGGCTTACGAGTCTTATTTTTTAGAATACCAAGAAGATCAATACCTTTTGGATCTTTTAAAACAACTCAAAGGCGTGAGCTATAATGAAAATATCGCGCTTAAAATCAACCAGATTGCGGTGTTTGAAGACGCTAAAGTGAGCGATTTGGTAGCGTTTTTTTCTAAAGAATGGGTGCTAGATCCCCTATCCAAACGGTACGCTTTAAAAGACTTGATGATTGATGAGAAGGCGGTTTTAAAAAACTATGAAGATTTTTTCAAACAAATCCCCTACATCACCAAAGGCGAAAAAGAAGAATTAGAAAAGTTTATTCAAATCAATTTTATCAACCCCCAAACCAACCCTAAATATCTGGGCGATGGCTTTTTCTTGTATGTTAAATGGCTGATGAAACGCTACCCCACAGAGCGCAACCGGTTATTAGAGATGATTTCTCAGCCTGAAAGCGGCGTGATGAATTTTTTAAGCGTGGCGCATTACCTCTATAAAAACGATGACAACATTGACCATGAAATCTATGAATTGCAAGAAATGCTCACTAATTCTAAAATCAAGCCATGGAAAGATTTTTCTAAAAACCTTTTAAGCCTTTTTCAATACAACTCTAACCCCCCTAAAACGCCTAACCTCCCTAAAACTTGCGCGCTCTTTAACGCTTATGCGAAACATTTAGACGTGCAAGTGCTCCTAAAAAGCGCTAAGCTCTATTTAGAAAAAATGGGGCAAAAAATCATTGATCTGCCTTTTTGTTATGATGGTGGCTATTATGGGAAGATTATAAGCACGCACGATTTCCTTACCGCTTCTGCGTATAATCTGGCTCTAGCCAAAGCCAATGGCGTTTCGCTCATTTTTTGCGAAGAAGATGCGTATTTGAATATCTTGCATGCTAAAGAAGTTTTAGACAACAACCCTGAAATCATCAACTCCGTCAATGAAAAATTGAAAAAATACCAACTCGTTTATGAAAAAGATATTGAGATAGCCTATCTTAATGAATGGGTTAATGAATTTTTGGCATGGGAATTGAAAAGCCCTTTTGACGCGTTTTTAGGGGCTGAATTTTCTCGCATTAAACGAAGCGATCATTTTTTCAATAAAATCCGTTTAAAAGCCCCCCATTTTTTAGAATCTTTTCAAAATTACGCCCCCCTTTTAGAAGTCAATGAAGCAAGCGGCTTACTCCAGTGCGCGCATTTACGCTATTTAGGGATTGATTTGGGGGCGGATTTTTTAATCGCGCATTCTTTAGGGCTTTTTCACGCTTTTGAAAATTTAAGCTTAAAAGCTTCAAAGATTTATAAAAGAGATAATGACAACACCCCCACTTTATTTTTACCTCAAATCGCGCTAATAGCTATGGGGGAAAAAAACACGCAAGCTCTAGGGCTTGATACGCATTATCATAAGGTTACTTTCATTTAAAATGAACGCTTTTTTAAAACTCGCGCTCGCTTCTTTGATGGGAGGGCTTTGGTATGCTTTCAATGGCGAAGGCTCTGAAATTGTCGCTATAGGGATTTTTGTGTTGATTTTGTTTGTTTTTTTCATCCGCCCTGTGAGTTTCCAAGACCCAGAAAAACGAGAAGAATACATAGAACGGCTTAAAAAAAACCATGAGAGGAAAATGATCTTACAAGACAAGCAAAAAGAAGAGCAAATGCGTCTTTATCAAGCCAAAAAAGAGCGAGAGAGCAGGCAAAAACAAGACCTTAAAGAACAAATGAAAAAATACTCATAAAGGAAAAAAATGGAAATCATTTTATTAATTGTTGCGGCGGTTGTGTTGTTTTATTTTTACAACACCCTCAAAGAATATCTAAAAAACCCCTTAAACCCTAAAACCAAAACCGAAGAATACGACTTGAAAAATGACCCCTATTTGTTGGTGCAATCTAGCCCCCTAGACAAATTCAAGCAAACCCAAACGGGTGCGTATATGCGTCTTTTAAAATTTTTAGACATTCAAAAAAACGCTTTGGATAACGCCTTAAGAACGCTTTTTATCCATGAATTAGAGCAGCCCTTAAACAGCGAACAGCAAAATTTAGCCAAAGAGCTTCTCAATGAGCCTGTGGATCAAAAAGAAAATTTTGAATCCTTATGCCAAGAAATCGCTGATCACACGCATGGGGAATACACCAAACGCCTGAAATTAGTGGAATTTCTTATGTTATTAGCCTATGCTGATGGGATACTAGACAGCAAAGAAAAAGAATTGTTTTTAGATGTGGGGGCGTTTTTGCAGATAGACAATCAGGATTTTAACGAGCTTTATGACAATTTTGAACGCTTCAATGCAATAGAAATCCCTATGTCTTTAGAAGAAGCAAAAAGTCTTTTTGAAATCCAAACTCACACCACCAAGCAAGATTTAGAAAAAAAAGCTCTGGATTTAAGCGCTCCCTACTACCATAAAATGAATGACAACAAACGCTACAGCGAACAAGATTTTATCTCGTTGAAAAAAATCGCCCTCGCTTCCCAACTTTTAGAAAAAGATTTAAAAGACTCCTAGGGGTGTGATGAAAAAGGCTATTACATGCCCTTTTTAAAAGCCCTAGAATCTTTTGATGCGCCCTTTTTAGAAAAAGAAATTTCCAAGCGTTTTAGGGACAATTTAGTTTTTTTCAAATCCTATCACCCCAATCTGTTTAACGCCCTCAATACGCCTTTTAAAAATTACCAATTGCTTTTTGAAAAAAACCACTTCAATCTCTTACACACACCCACAAACGCTTTAAGCTACCCTAAAAATCAAATGGTAGAAATCGCTTTTAACATGGCTTCTAACCCCCTGAATAATCCCAGATGGTCATTAGACAATAACCATCTCTCTTTAAATTATTTAAAAACTCAAAACAACCCCAAACTCCCCCTAACCCTTAAAGCCACGCATGCGATCTCAAACTTTTTAGATGATTATCAAACGCCTTGCTCTTTAAAAAAATTCTTACCCCCTACCATGATTTATGGCGTCTTAGACGGCTTGTTTTTGGCCATTTTACAGGCTCAAAATTACCGCTTCCATTCGCTTTATTTGTTTGAAGAAAATTTAGATTTGTTTAAAATCAGCTGTTATTTTGCGCGTTATGAAGATTTGATTACAAAAGGGGCTAAACTCTTTATTGAAGGGTTTTTTAATCCTAATGAATTAAAAATGGATTTTTTGAAACGCCCTATCACACATTCTTTTTTAAAGCTAGAAATCATGCCCTATAAAAGCGCTTTTAATTCACGCATGCGAGAAAATATTCAAAGCTATTACAAACAAGCTTTAAGGGGTTGGGGGAGTTTTGAAGATGAATTGCTAGGATTAAAGAACACGCTTAAAAACTTACCCTTATACCAAACCCTAAAAACCAAACCTAAAAAGATTAACGCCCCCATTTGCGTGGTGGGTAACGGGCCAAGCCTGGATTTATTGTTGGATTTTTTAAAAGAAAATGAAGATCGTTTCATTATTTTTTCATGCGGAACCGCTTTAAAGCCTTTAAAAACGCATGGCATCAAAGTGGATTTTCAAATAGAAGTAGAGCGCATAGACTATCTTAAAGAGGTTTTAGAAAAAGCCCCCCTAGAAGACACCCCCTTAATAGGGGCTAACATGCTCAATCCTAACGCTTTTAATGTGGCCAAAGAAGCGTTAATGTTTATGCGTGGGGGGAGCGCTTGCGCGTATATAAGCCCTTTAAGTATAGAATACGCAGCGCCTTTTGTGGGCAATGCCGGGGTGGCTTTAGCGAGTTTGATGAGCGATGAAATTTATTTGTGCGCTTTAGATTGCGCTTATATCAAAGGGTTTAAAAAGCACGCTCAAAATTCCTATTACGAAAATGAAAAAGAAATTGACCCTTCATCTTTAATCAGCGTAGAGAGTAATTTTAAAGGTTATGAAACTTTTAGCGACTCGCTTTTTTTGCTCTCTAAAGAAAGGATTGAAGAAGCCCTTAATTATTACCAGCCTAAAAAAGTCTATAATTTAAGTTATGGGGCTAAAATCAAGCATGCCGTTAGCCTCAATTATTCTCAAGTAAAATTGAAACATTCCAACAAACAAGAAGCTACCGCTCGCATTAAAAGCATGTTTAGCCCTAAAAGTAACCATGCTAAGGATTTAAAAAATTTGCAAAAAAATCTAATCAGTTTTAAAGAGGATTTTTTCATGCATTTAAACACGCCTTGCAAAACCAAGCAAGAAATATTTGAATGGGTGGATAGCTTGAATGGGTTTTGCCAAACAACAAGCGCTAAAACCCCCACTATAGGCATTTTATTTGAAGGGAGTATCGCTCATATCTTACAAAGCGTATTAATCGTTTCATTGCATCTTAACGAAAATGAGCTTACGCATTTTACCAAATTCTCTCAAAACACCTTAAAACAATTCCTTAAAAAAGCTTGTTTGTTATTGCAAATGCGACTCAAACAACCATGATTTTTATTTTTACATTATAACAACAACCTTAAATCAAAGGGGTGTTCATGCCGCACAATGAAATCACAAGGGTTCAAGTCCCTGCCTTAATGCATTTAGCCAAGTTGGGCTATGATTTTATTCCCACTAATTCTAAGCCTAACCTAGACACGGCTACTAATATTTTAATAGATAGTTTCACTCAAGCGTTTAAAGCGTTAAACCCCACTAAAAACGCACAAGAAACGCTTGCTGAAATGAAAAAACGCTTGAATTATAATGATTTAGGCAAAAGCTTTTATGAATACTTGCTCAAAAGCGAGCGTCAAATCATAGACTTTGATAACCCTAACAACAATCTTTATGAAATGATGGCTGAATTACCCTATAAATCCTTTAGGCCTGACACCACCCTTTTTATCAATGGCTTGCCTTTGGTGAATATAGAAGTTAAGCAGCCTTACGCCGGACAAGGCATTAAAGAAGAAAGAGATCGCCACATCAAACGCTATGAAAACCCTGAAAACAAAGTTTTTTATAACCTTGCGCAAATTTGGCTCTTTAGCGATAACTTGCCCTATGATGAAAACAACCCCGATCAAGGCGCGTTTTATAGCGCTTCTTATTCGCCCATTTTCCAACGCTTTGTTGAAGCGGATAAGCTAGATATTACCCCCCCCCCCGAAAATCATCAAAATCATCAAAATGATCAAAACCATCAAAACCATCGATCGCTTGAAGAAATTCAAAAAAGCGTCTTAAACGAATTTAACCTTAAAGACACCGACTGCCCAAAAAGCCCTAAAGACACCCCCACAAACTCCCTTTTAACTTCGTTTTGCTCTCCAAAAAGGCTTTGCTTTATCCTAAAATACGGCATCAGTTTCTTAAAAGAAAAATCAGAGTTTAAAAAACACATTTGGCGTTATGCGCAGATGTTTGCGAGCTTGAATGTTTTAAAAGAATTGCAAAAGCATTATGAAACTAACCCCAAAGACCCCCTAAAAGGCATCATTTGGCACACGCAAGGCAGCGGTAAAACCGCCTTAACCTATCATTTAACCAAACTCATAAAAGACTTTTTTAGCCCGCTAGGGAAAAAGACTAAATTTTATTTTATTGTGGATAGGTTGGATTTATTAGAGCAAGCCAAAAACGAGTTTTTAAAAAGAGGCCTTCAAGCGCATGAGGCAGAAAATAAAGAGGATTTGAGCCAAAAATTAAAAAACTCTAGCGTTTTTGAAGGCCCTCAAGGGAATGATGAAATCATCGTTGTGAATATCCAAAAATTTAAAGCCCCCAATGAAGACCCTTCTAGCGTTCCTAAAGAAATTATTTCTAAAACAGAATTACAAGAAGCGGCAAAAGATAGCCAAGATTTACAAAGGGTGTTTATCATAGATGAAGCCCACAGGAGCTATGACCCTAAAGGTTGCTTTTACGCTAATTTGATAGAATGCGACAAAACAGCGGTAAAAATCGCTCTCACAGGCACGCCCCTATTAGAAGACAACGCGCAAGATAAAGCCACTAAAAACACTTTTGGCAACTACTTGCACACCTATTCTTATGCAGAATCCATTAAAGACAGACACACCCTAAAACTCCAGTTAGAAAGCATTGAAACGAGCTACAAAGAAAAATTACAAGAAATTTATCGCCTTTTACAAGAAAGCATCACTATTGAAAATACAGAGGTTAAAAAAGAAACGATTTTTAATCATGAAAGATACATTAAAGAAATGCTCTCTTATATCATCAGAGATTTATTGGATTTCAGGCGTTTGAATGATGATGAACATTTAAAGGCTATGGTGGTTTGTTTTTCAAGTGCACAAGCCAAGTTAGCCAATTTATTTTTTAATGAAGTCCAAGAAAAAGTCTTACAAGAAAACCCCAACCTAAGAATTTTAAAAAAACTCCAATCCAGCCTCATTTTGCATGACGAACAAGAAGTCAAAGAAAAGATTTATTCTTTTAAACATGAAGATACGAATATAGTCTTTGTGTTTAACATGCTTTTGACCGGCTTTGATTTACCCAGTCTCAAACGCCTTTATATCCACAGAGAATTAAAAGATCACAATTTGCTCCAAGCCCTAGCCAGAGTGAATCGCTCCTATAACAACATGTCTTTTGGCTACCTTATAGATTTTGTAGGGATTAAAGAAAATTATGACAAAACGACTGATGATTATTTGAAAGAGTTAAACCAATTCAATCAAAGCGATTCTAATATCAAAGACAATCTCAAAGACATGTTTGCGGATCGTGAGGTTTTAGAAAAAGACATTAAAAACGCTTATGATGATCTTTTTAATTACCCCATTGATGATGTAGAGGACATGACTAGCGCCATTGTTAGTATCAGCGAAATGAACGAACTTTTAAAAGTCTCACGCGCCATTAACACGCTCAAAATAAACTACAATTTAATCCGCACTTCTAGCGATGAAAAAATCCTTTCACTAAAAGAAAAAATTGATATTGAAAAGATCAGCAAAATCTCTTCAATGCTTGGCAAAAAAGCCAAACAACTCCATGCGTTAAAAAATATCAATGAGCCTAAAAACCCAAACGATTTAATCATTTTAGAAGACCTCATCGCTCTTTTAGACTTTAAAATAGAATTTAAAGAAAGCAAAGAATTGCGCTTTAAAGAAAAAGAAGAAATTAGCGCTAAATACAAGCAAGCTAAAGAGATGTTAGAAAAAATCCCGGACAAACAAGACAAAGAAGTTCAAAAGATTTCTAAAGAGCTTTCAAAATTGCTCCAAGAACCCCTAACCAATGATAATTTTGATGGAATTTCTCATTCTTATAGCGCGATCATTTCACAACTCCAACAACATAAGGAGCAAACTACCAACCTATTAAGCAAATACGATAATGATTTGTCTTATGCGATCACGCATAAGCGACTTCACAATCGCCTCATGGAAGAAAACATTTCTAAAGGAATTTTCACGCTTTTAAGCGCCTTAAAAAAAGCTATTGATGCGCGTATTTTTAAGCGTCAAGAAATCTTAAACGAAGAAACCACCCTAAAAACTGCCATAAAAGCAGAATTAAGGGACGCTTTCAAAGAAGACCCCTCCTTAAAAGATTTAGAAAAAGAAAAAGAATTTATCGCTCAAACCCTTTTTAACGAGCTCACGCAAAACCACCATCAAGGAAATTTGAATGCCTAATAACGCCTTATTGCAAATCAAACAAGACACCCTAAGTCTCATTGATGATTTAAAAGTCATTTGCACGAGTTTTGGTTTAGGGAACGACGGCAACGAATACAAGATCATCACGCAATGCTTTTTGTATAAATTCTTATGCGATAAGTTTGAATTCTTTTTTGAAACAAAATTCCCTAATAAAACAATACGAGATTACAAAGACTTTAAAAAGGAAGAAAAAGAAGATTTTTTCCTTACCTTAAGCGATAAACAACTCCCTAAACTCGCTTATGATGAGCTTTTAAGCTATCTTTTTGAAAAGCATTTTAACGATAACGATTTACACCTAAAGCTAGATATTATTTTTAATCGTATTTCTAGCAATAACGCCGAACTTTTCAACACCAAAAGCACGGATAAAACCACTATCGCCTTATTTGAAAGCATCTCACCATACATTAATGAAGAGTCTAAAAGGGCTAATTTTACAAGAGCTTTATTAGACAAACTCAAAAATTTTAATTTCAAACAAGCTTTTTTAAACTTACAAAACCAACAAGGCTATGATTTTTTCGCCCCCATTTTTGAATACTTAC
>NZ_MTWR01000033.1:0-2341 GCF_001998165.1 Helicobacter pylori
ATGTTTTAAGGAACAGCGTGTTTGAATTGGCTAACCGCTCTAAAGATATTGACACGCTTTATACTCATTCAGGCGCAAAAGGTAGGGATCTCTTGCAAACCTTATTGATTGATAGCCATGATGCGGGTTATGCCAGACAAATGATTGATAACACAAGCACCGGTGAAATCACCAAGCAATTGAATGCGGCCACTACCACTTTAAACAATGTAGCCAGTTTAGAGCATAAACAAAGCGGCTTGCAAACTTTGAGCTTGAGCAATGCGATGATTTTAAATTCTCGTTTAGTCAATCTCTCCAGGAGACACACCAACCATATTAACTCGTTCGCTCAACGCTTACAAGCTTTAAAAGGCCAAAGATTCGCTTCTTTAGAGAGTGCGGCAGAAGTGTTGTATCAATTTGCCCCTAAATATGAAAAACCTACCAATGTTTGGGCTAACGCTATTGGGGGAGCGAGCTTGAATAATGGCTCTAACGCTTCATTATATGGCACAAGTGCCGGCGTAGACGCTTACCTTAATGGGGAAGTGGAAGCCATTGTGGGCGGTTTTGGAAGCTATGGTTATAGCTCTTTTAGTAATCAAGCGAACTCTCTTAACTCTGGGGCCAATAACGCTAATTTTGGCGTGTATAGCCGTATTTTTGCCAACCAGCATGAATTTGACTTTGAAGCTCAAGGGGCGCTAGGGAGCGATCAATCAAGCTTGAATTTCAAAAGCGCTCTACTGCGAGATTTGAATCAAAGCTATAATTACTTAGCCTATAGCGCTGCAGCAAGAGCGAGCTATGGTTATGACTTCGCGTTTTTTAGGAACGCTTTAGTGTTAAAACCAAGCGTGGGCGTGAGCTATAACCATTTAGGCTCAACCAACTTTGAAAGCAACAGCACCAATAAAGCGGCTTTAAAAAATGGCGCGAGCAGTCAGCATTTATTCAACGCTAACGCTAATGTGGAAGCGCGCTATTATTATGGGGACACTTCATACTTCTATATGAACGCTGGAGTTTTACAAGAGTTCGCTCACTTTGGATCGAATGATGTGGCGTCTTTAAACACCTTTAAAATCAATGCCGCTCGCAGTCCTCAAAGCACCTATGCAAGAGCGATGATGGGTGGGGAATTGCGATTAGCTAAAGAAGTGTTTTTGAATTTGGGCGTTGTTTATTTGCACAATTTGATTTCCAATATAGGCCATTTCGCTTCCAATTTAGGAATGAGGTATAGTTTCTAATACCGATCTAAGTATCACTCTTAAACCCATGCTTAGGCATGGGGGGTGATAGGTTTAAAAAGTATAATTGGGGGAGTGTGTTAGCAAACTAACCCCAAATAAGGGGTTAGCCTTCAAAATAAACTCCGCTAACGCAAACAAAAAGACTCTAGCTTTTTAAAAATCTTAAACAAAATGTATTGTATAAGAAATTTTTTATTCAGCCTGGTGTTTAAAAATTCAAAAAAACTCTTTTTGTTGTGGTTATTGAGTTCAGTAAAAGTTTCAATTTTACCCACTAAATCCTCAAAAACCAAAGATTCAAAAGAAGTTTTAAAAGCGACTTGGTGCCATTCTTTAGAATACGGGTAATTAAAATGCTTCCAAGGCTTTTCATCAGCATAAAAATGCAACATGCAAGCGTCAGATTTTTTAGGTATCATCCTTGTCCCAACCATGCGTGGATGGACATTATACTTGCAAGGCATTTCTAAAATACGCCCTTGACAAACAAGCACGAATAAATCTTGCTCTGGCAACAACAGCCCTTCATCTCTTGTTTTAAAAAAATCAATCAGCTTTTCTTCCAAATGACTCTCCCTCCACAACGCCAAATTGACCAGCATAAAACCTGCATTAAAAGGGTTTTCATATAGAATTCCCACTTCTTGAAAAGTTAGGCTTTTATGATTGAGTTTGACACCCATTCCCTTAGACCAATTAAGCCGAGATACAAACAAATCATTAGCGCTATGAATGTTAATCAATGAGAGGTCTTCTTTGGTCGCTCCAAAATACGCTCCATCCATAGGGGTAAAAAAACCCTCACTAATATCACCCACAAACAAGGTATCCACATCAAACATGATTATTTTTTCGTATTGAGGGAAAATACTCGCTAGCAACAAACGGCATAAAATCATTTTAGAAAAACGCTTTTTAGCGAAAGGATTGAGTCTTAAGAAAAGTTGAGAAACCAATGTAAAAGGGTAAGCGTCATTCTTTGAAATATCACAAAATTCAATACCAGAAAACGCGCTAAAGGGGGCCATGGTTCGCTTTAGTTTTTCTGCATTTTCAGCGCTCAAACTATCCACTAAACAATGGATTTGATAAAAGAGTTTTAC
>NZ_MTWR01000033.1:2497-7289 GCF_001998165.1 Helicobacter pylori
AGCGAAACATTATAACTCAAAATCCCTTATTTTCAAACCCTACAACGCATACACTACAAGCTTATCATCATGCCAGATCGCTTCTAAAGGCGTGTCATAAAGCATGCTTAAATTGTGCGAAGTCATAGCGATTGGCGTGGAAGCTTGCAAAAAAAGTTTTTTATCTTTGAGCATGACCACATGCGTGGAGTGCCTGGCAACCAAATTGGGATCATGGATATTGACTAAAACGCTCAATTCTCGCTTTTTCATCTCATCTTTAATCGCATCAAAAAAAAGGGCTTGGTTTTTTAAATCTAACGCGCTCGTAGGCTCATCCAGTAACAATAAGGGCGTTCTTTGCAACAAGCTTCTGGCTAAAAGCACCATTTGCCTTTGACCGCCGGACAAATCGTTAATGCCTTGATCTTTTAAGGATTCTAAATCCAAGCGCTCTAAAACGCTCGTGGCTTCTTTAATGTGCTTAGCTTTAGGCATAGCGAATAGATTCAAATGCGTCGCTTTCCCCATTAAAACAAAATCCAACACGCTGAAATTGAACGCATAATATTCCACTTGAGGGATATAAGCGATCAATTTGGCTTTTTCATAAGGCTTTAAGGGTAAAATATCTTTGTTACACGCCTTGATTTCGGTTTCTTCTAAAGGCTTCAAAAGCCCTAAAAGGCATTTTAAAAGCGTGGTTTTACCCGAGCCATTAGGCGCTAAAATGCTTGTGATGCTGTTTTTTGGCACGCTAAAACTCAACTTGTCTAAAATGAGTTTTTGAGAATATTTAAAGGACAGGTTTTTAACTTCTAAGACCATCACACCCCCCTAGTCCTGAATAAAAGCCATAGGAAAAAAGGCGCTCCTAAAACGCTTGTCGCAATGCCTACCGGTAAATCATAGGGGGTAATGGTTTTAGCCACCACATCCGCTAAAAGCAAGAAAAACGCCCCCATTAACAAAGAGCTTAAAAGCAATTTTTGTAAATTCGCCCCAAAAAACAACCTCGCCACATGCGGGATCACTAACCCAATCCAGCCGATCGTGCCGGACACGCTCACCGCTAAAGCGCTCGCAACGCTCACGCACACCAAACAAAGCGATCGCAACAGCACCGGATTAATCCCCAAACTCAAACTTTGCACATCGCTCAAGCTCAATAAATTGATGCGCCACCTTAACAAAAAGAGAGGGATAAAGCCCAAAGATAGCCCTATGAAAGCGATCAAACAATCCTTATAACTGCTTAAAGACAAGCTCCCTAAAAGCCACACGACAATCGCTTGCGCTTTTTGGGGGATCACAAAGAATTTTATCGCCCCAGCTAGTGCGCTTAAAAACGCGCTCAACACCACCCCTGAAAGCACCAACGAAAGGACGGAATTACCCAAAACCCTATTCATCGCCAAAACAGCAAGGCTGGCTAAAATCGCCCCAAAAAACGCTAAAATCGCAATGTTAGACTCCACCACCGCTATCGCCATCGCCACGCCTAGCATCGCTCCACTAGAAATCCCTAATAAAAAGGGATCGACTAAGGGGTTTCTAAAAATCGTTTGCATCACCACCCCACTCCCGGACAAACTCGCCCCCACTAAAAGCGCTAAAATCACTCGTGGTAATCGTATTTCTAAAATAATAACACTTAAAGAGCTCAGTTCTTCATTGTGCAAAAAGTGGTTTTTCACATTCAGGCACACTTCTTGCCATTCTTCCAAACTCAAGGACTCCCCTCCAAACAACAACACCACCACCGCTAAAATCACGCAAGCTAATGCAATATGATAGGTTTTAAGCATCACGCTTCCTTTTAAGAACAATTAATCTGAACAAAGAATCATACCAGCTACTCGGGAGGATTCGATACAACGCCAACAACAATTGGGTTTTTAAACCGATCAAATAGCGGGCCTTGATTTTTTGACTCATACTAAGAAAAACGATTTTTTGCGCCACGACTTTAGGGCTTAGGGCGTTTTGATACACGCCAGAATAAAAGCTTTTAGCCGTATTCACTTCCAACGCATAAACGCTATCTTTCCGCTCATCGTTTTCAAAAGCGGTTTTTTCCCAATTGCTTTTCACCGGGCCTGGCTCAATCAAACACACTTGAACGTTAAAGGGTTTAAGCTCTAAACGCAAGGCATCGCTATAAGCTTCTAGGGCATGCTTACTCGCGCTGTAATGGCCTAAAAAGAGCATGCTCACACGCCCCGCTATGGAAGAAAGGTTAAAAATCTTAGAATAAGGCTTGTTTTTTAATAAGGGCAAACAAAACTGCACCACTTCACAAAGGGCGAAAAAATTCACGCTAAATTGCTTTTTAACCTCTTCAATGGGCGTGTCTTCCACGCTCCCAAACACCCCATAACCAGCGGAATTGATCAAAACATCGCAATGATCTTCTTTAGCGCTGATGTTTAAAAACACTTCCTTTAAAGCGTTAGAATCGCTCACATCAATATCAACGCACTCGCACAACGCATGGTTTAAGGCTACGCACAAAGTCGCGCGCCTAGAGAGCGCATAGACCTTATACCCTTGATCTAACAGCATTAACGCGCACTCTAACCCAATCCCAGAACTCGCCCCAGTGATAATTGCCACCTTTTGGCTTTCTTTTTTCTCGCCCATTATCTAACGCTAACCCTCTTATTATTTTTCTAATGCCTCTAATATTCACTTAATATTACTTAATTTTTACTAATATATAGTTCTTGGAATGTTTTTTACAAAAAACGTTTTTAACACTAATTTTAATTAAGGAGAAGCAATGCCTCAAATACAATCATCGCATTCCAATCATTTTGATTTTACTATAGACACAGCGGATCGCACTAAATTATTGATGAGCTATTTAGTCGTGCCTACAACCGCTAATTTCAACAATGTCATGCATGGGGGGGAATTATTGAATTTGTTGGATAAAGTCGCTTATGTGTGTTCGACTCGTTATTGCGCTAAAGGAACGGTCACTTTAAGCGTGGATGGGGTTACTTTTAAATACCCCATTCCTGTAGGGAATTTGCTCACTTTTTTAGCCAGCATCAATTATGTGGGCAACACTTCGTGCGAAGTGGGCATTAAGGTTTTGAGCGAAGACATTAAAACTCGTGAAATCACGCACACCAATTCATGCTATTTCACGATGGTGGCTGTAGAAAATGGCAAACCCACCCCCATGCCTAAATACGAGCCTAAAACAGAGGTTGAAATCCGCCGTTATGAAGGGGCTTTGAAGCGTAAAGAAATGCGCACACGAGGGTATTTGAAAAGCGGGAAACACGAGAATATTTAAAAAATAAAAAAGCGTGAGCGGTGTTTTAACCCTAAATTTATCCCTAAAAAGAGGGGTAGTTGGTTTGAGCAATTTGGTTTAAGCGTTATAAATTGTGTGGGTGGATTAAAACAGCTTGCTATGACTACATGAATCATAAAAAAGCGTTGCTTTCCACTCTATAAGTGCCAAAAATTTTAAAAATTTGGCTAAACACTAGGATTTCACAATCTCAGTAAAATCGCTAAAGTCCTCTACCTTAAACACTCTAATATCCCTAACAGACTTTTTAAACCACTCAATTTGAGAGAGTTTATTGATCGCTTTATAGACTTGCACCAGAGTGTTTTCTTTAGAATAATTAACATAAACGCTCCCTTGAGTGTTTTCAAACCCTAATAGCTCTAATTCTTGCCTTAAATCATCATAGGCTTGTAAGGTTCTTTTGTATTTTTTTTAAAATCTCAATCTTTAAATCAAACGCTAGAGCATACATTTTCAAAACCTTTATCTTTTTTCTCTTTTTAACTCGTTTGTAAGATCATCTAAACTATCAATTTGAGTGAGATTAACCCCATTTAACGCATCTCTCATGGCTTGTTGCGTTTCAATATTTGGGGTTTCATGACCAAAGCAACAATCATTAGCTCTTTTGTTGATCTCTTGTAAGATTTTATTCAATTCTTCTAACTTGATAGTGAAACCTTTATCTTTTTTTTCTAGCTCTTTAGCCATTTTCTTTTCAAGATACGCCCTATCCCTTTTTAGCTTTTCAATTTCTTGTTCTTTTTTATTCATGAGATTAAAAAGCTGTCTTTGGCTGTATTTTGTGTAATCTTTGTTGGTGGTGTTTGGCATGCTTTATTCCTTTATTAAAAATATAAGATCAGTTCATTATAGCGCAAGCGATAGAGCGGTATTAAAAAGGCTAGAAAACTAAAAACTTAAAGATTAAAAAGCGGATTGAAAAATCAGTGAAAAGATCAAAAGATCTGTTAGTAAAAAATTTTAAAAAAGTTTAAAAATTTAAAAGTTTTGTGAGTGAAAAATAATTGTTTTAGATTTGATTTTATAATAAAATTCATTTTATTGAGTTTTGTTTTATTCTCTTAAAAAGATAGGAAGCATTTGAAACCATTCTCCCCCTTTTAGCCCCACTAAACCCCCAAAAAGAAGCGCTTTTTTAAGAGATTACCGCTTGAATTAACGCCAAGTTTCCCACTAACTAATCACTAAAAACACTAAAAAGGATTTTTTCATCAAACCCCCCCCCAAAAAAGAGGGTTAAAAAAAGAAAGGGTTCAAAACAAAAAGAAAGTTCAAAAAAAGAAAGTTCAAAAAAAGGAGTTCAAAACAAAGAGTTTAAAAAAGAAACCCATTAAAAAGAGAATTCAAAAACAAAGGCTTCAAAAAAATTAAACCCCTCCAAAAAAAAAGGCTTCAAAAGAAACCCCTTAAAAAGGGGGTTTCACAAAGGGGTTCAATGTGAGCTTTTAGTAAGCGAACACATAATTCAAATACACGCTA
>NZ_MTWR01000034.1:0-17095 GCF_001998165.1 Helicobacter pylori
GTAACACGCAAGCGTCATTGATCAAGAATTTAGCGTTAAAATTGTCCGTGGCGTTTATGATAAAAGCGGAAGGCTCTATGAGAGGAAGAGCGTTATGGGCCTTAAAGCGTTCTTCAAAGGTTTCTATTTCAATTCCAGCATTGAGTTGTTTTAAGCGGGCTTTCGCGCTAGAGGTTTTAGGTTGGTTTAAAAAATCCTGTGAATGGATAATTTGGCGTTTGAATTACCGGTGAGCGAAACATTGATCGGGCTTTCTAATTTAAAACGCTCCATAGGCGTGTTGCCATAAAGGGTGATACTGGGTTTTTGCAACGCCCATGCTAAATGCGTGATACCCGTATCGCCCCCAATAATCACATCCATTTTAAAGAGCAACGCCTTAACTTCGTTTAAAGTGAGTTTAGGGAGCAATAACACATCGCGCTGGTGTTTTAAAGCGTGATAAAGCACGGCCGCTTTTTTTTCATCAGCATGCCATAACAAGCAAATTTGAAAATTTTCTAACGCTAACGCCAGCTCTTTAAAGCGCTCTGTGGGGTAAGTTTTATTGATTTTAGAAGTTTCTAAAACAAAAAGGATTTTAGGCTTATTTTGATTCAAATTTAACGCATTGATTTTTGGAGAATCTTGGCAAGAAAACACTTTAAATCTAGAGCTTAAGCCCTCTGAAATTTCTTTTTCTGGCAAGTTTAGGGCATGGGATAGGAGCGTGAAATTGCGCTTTAAAATAGGCTCATCATAAGCGATGGAAACTTTTTGCGAGTAAAAAAACGCGCTCAAACCCTCTCTAGCCGAAGCGTAATCAAAGCCGACTTTTTTAGGGGCTTTCAACATTTGCGTGATGAGGGCGGATTTGACTAGGCCTTGCATGTCAATGATTATATCGTATTCATAAGCCCTTAAAGATTTAAAAAGCTTGAAAATCTTCAAAGGGTTAAAGGTTGTAAGCACGCTTTTTAAAGCGATGGGGTGTAATTTATCAATATAGGGGGAATGCTCTAAAATCGCACCAAATCTTTCATCCACGAACCATTCTATTTGGGCGTTAGGCAGACACTCTTTAATAGCCGCTAAAAACACCGCACTCACGATAATATCCCCAAGCGCTGAAAGCCTGACAATAGCTATTTTCAAGCAAACTCTATCGTCAAAGGAATGGGCTTAATGAGTTTGGGGAGCATCTCTTTAGCCAAGTAAAGCGCATCATTAGAATGGATCACAAGCTTGTTTTTTTCTAGCGTGTATTTTAAATGGTGGCTGTCTGTCAGGCACAAATTTTCGGCTAAAGAAAGGATAAAACTCAGCCATTGTAAGGTTAAAAGGCTTGGCATCATCGCGCTCATGTGGGCGATAGCGTTGTCTTTAGGGATTTTTTTATGGCTGAATTGCGCTAATAAACAAATGATCGCCCTATCCTGGTGGCTAAAGCCATAACTCAAAGCGTTTAAAATGAAATACGCGCTGTGCTTGTGGGCTAAATAGACGCTTAAAATCTTACCCATGCTCGCTAATTCCCCCGCAATCTTTAAATGGAAAAGGTATTTTTCATCTATTTTATGCAAAGGCGACAAGGCTTCAAACAATTTCACGCATTCTTTTTTGACCTTTTGGCTGTGCTTTTCATGGGGCAAAAAGCGATCTTTTAAAGAGATGAGAGAGGGGTTGATATTGGGGGGGAATTTATGGTAATGGTGGCGCAATAAATCGCTTAAAAACACGCCTTCTCTCACCCCTACCCCACTAGTGATCATCAAAGAAGTTTTTAAATGCTCCAAAACGACTGATAGAATCAACGCCCCGCTCCTAATGCTATCCAAACGCTCTTCATTCACCCCTAAAAGCCGTAATTGATCTTCTTTGAGCATGACGATTTTTTCAATGAACGCTAAATTTTTATGTGCATCTATTTCATAACCATGCAAAGAATCAATAGGGTAATCAAAGCGTTTCATGAGTATCTTACTCAACGCCCTGATCGTCCCCCCCACCCCAAAGGCGTTTTTATGCTTAAAGGGCAATTTAGAGACCTCTTTTTGGATAAAGGCTTTAACCAATTTGACATCTAAGTCTTTATCCAAAAACATTTCTTTAATGCGAATCGTCCCAACATCAAGCGAGATTAAGTCCTTAATCTTACCTTTTTCAATCAACGCGCACTCGGTGCTACCCCCTCCAATGTCTATCGTGATCCCTGAATTTTTATGCAACAAATTCGCGCACGCGATCCCGCCATAGAGCGCTTCTTTTTGCCCATCAATGATTTTGATTTGCAAACCGCAAGCCTTTTTCACTCTCGCTACAAACTCTAATCTGTTAGGGGCATCGCGCACCGCTGAGGTCGCTACGCACAAGATTTTTTTGCTTTTGTATTTGAGAGCGATTTCTTTAAATTCGCTCAAGGCTTTAATAGCTCTTTGCATGGGGATTTCTTGCAAAACCCCATCAAACGCATAACAACCCTCTGAAACCCTAACCCTAGATTTGGTCTCAAAAAGCAAGTAAAACCCAAACTGGCTCGTCTTTTTAAAGATAGCCAAACGCACTGAATTAGAGCCTATATCAATCACGGTTGTGATTTTAGCCATTGCTAGCCTTTAATCTTGCTCTTTTAAGCTTTCGTATTTGTATTTCAATTCCTCTTTGCTCTCTGCGTTGTTAGGATCCGGTAAAATCGCATCTACAGGGCATACGCTCACGCAACGAGGCTCATCATCATCATACCCGTAACACTCCGTGCATCGATCTGGATCAATATTATAAATGGGATCGCCCTCTTCAATCGCCTCACTAGGGCATTCTTCTCTGCAAGCATCGCATGCAATGCATTCATCATTCACCAATAATGACATGACTCACTCCTTTAAAAAGTTTGAATACGATTTTTACTCAAAATTAGCTTAAAATTCAATCTAAAAAGACTATTTTTTTTTGATTATAAGAATGGGGGCTATTTTCCAACACGCCTAAAACCCCTAAATCTTTTAAATGAGTATAATCGGGCTTGTGGGTTTCTACAAACACGCTCAAGCCCAAACGCCAAGCGAATTCTACCATGCCCTTTAAATCCTCTTTTAAAAGCTCTTCATCTAAAATAACTCCATCAGAGCCTTGAACAAGCGATTCTAAAAGCTGGTAGTGGCTGATGAAAAGATCCTGATGAATAATCAAAGAGCTCGCATGGCGGCGCAATAACCCTAAAACTTCTAAATCAAACACGCTTGGCGCGCCTATTTCGTATAATCCTTTGAAATTGACAATGACGCAATCGGTGCGGGTGTTTTCTTTCAAAAGCTTTTCTAAAACCTCATCAGGGGTTACAAAAACGCAATCTTTAATTTGAGGAATGATTCTAGGCAAGTAAGGGTTATACGATAAGCTTTTACCTAACATTTCATAAGAAAGCATGCCCTCTTTTAAGGCTAAGCTTTTTTGTAAATTTTCTAAAATCCCTATTTCTTGCATTCTTGAATGATCTTATTGTGTTCTTTCAATTCGGGTTCGGCTTGGATAGACTCTTTAGCGATGCTAGAAAAAATTTTTTTAGCCTCCAAGCAATTCCCCAATTTGTAATAACCCCATGCTAAAGAATCCAAATAAAGCACTGATCCAGAATCCAACGCTAAGGCTTTCCTCACAAAATCCATGCCCCTTTTAATATCCATGTCATAATCTATTAAGGAATACCCTAAAAAATTATAAAAGAAAGCGTCTTGCACGTCTTCTTTATCTTTAGTTTTAGCAAGCCAAGCTTGGCGCTCTTTGGTGGCTTGCTCTAATTTTTGAATGATAGGCAGCATCTCTTCTTTGGTGAGCTTTTTCTTATTCGCGCTCAAGCTTTCATAATGATAAATCGCCTCTAAGCCTAAGAATTTAGGGTCTTTTCTTTCTTGATAGATTAAAGAAGCCTGTTTGGAAGCTTGAGCGAATTTTTTTTGCGCGGTGTATAAGTCTAGCAATAAGCGCCTGTCAAAGGGGAATAATTCTGCGATTTGCTGGGCCTTATCAAACTCTTTTAACAAGATTAATACCCCTATGTAAAATTGGGCGTTTTGAACAATAGGGTTTTTTTCATACAAACGAGCGAAAGTTGTCTTAGCCAAATCAAGCTCGTTAAATTGCGTGAAGGTGTTGAGCGCTTTTTGGCACAATTGCTCTGAGCAACCATACCTGTCTATATGGGATTGCAACAAGTCTAAGCCTTCTTTTTTGCGGTTTTGCAAAAAATAAATCGTAATGAGTTTTTCTAGGCTGTCTTCATCATGCACTTGGTTATAAAACTTATTCAACAACGGGAAAGCCTTATCCAAACGCTTTTGAGTCAAATACAAAGTCCCTAACACATTGTCTGTGGCTATGGTCTTTTCTTCTTTACGGATTTTGTGTAATAGTTCAATCGCCTTATCAATCTGCCCCATTTGCGCATAGCCATCCACTAAAATCTTATTGATAGAAACATCATTACGATTATTGGTGATTTTTTGATAAAGCATGGCTAAATGCATAGCGGTTTTAATGTCCCCTAAACTCGCCGCTGAAATGGCCGCTTCTTTAGCATACACCACTTTATTGGTTTGCTTGTAAAGATTCATATAGCCTTTTTGAGCGGCGGCAAAATCCCCTCTATGGAAAGCGTCTGAACTCAATAAAATTTGATGGTCTTCTGAAAGGGTTTCAGCCTTAAGGCAAGAAAACAAGCTCAAAAACAATAAATTTGCTAAAAATCTTTTCTTTATTGGAATATCCATTATTTTATTTCCTTTTTTGTGTAACTAAAGTGAATTTTAGCGCACTTTAGTTTCTTTGGTTTTTTGTGTGATGCCCGGACAGCTTTGGCAAAAAGCCTTTTTTTGCTCTTTAGAGAAAGTTTTCACGCTCTCCCAAAAAGGAAAAGTTTGGCATTGCTTAGGGCGTACGCTATAAATCTGGCATTTTTTCGTCTCCAAATCCAAAAACACGCACGCCAAACCCAACTCTTTAGCGTCTTTTTCTAATAAAGAGAACTTATACCCCACCTTTTTAACGTATTTTTGACTGAATTCTTCTAATTCTAATTTTAAAAAAGCGCTAATTTGTTGCATTTCTTGGATATTCAAAAAAATATACCCGCTTTCCCCCACGCAACACTTTGCCCCACAACCCTCGCATGCCTTAGGATTAAAACTGAAATCAAAATCTTGCATTAAACTACCCCTATCCTATTGGAGATCAATACTCACGCTAAATTGCACCAACAGCCCTTCATCATCTTTAGAAATTTTTAAGGGCAATTGGCTTTGAGCGCTCGGTAAATATTTGTTGATTAAGGTGAAAAAAAGATAGGTTTTTTCCAATTCGCTCGCTCTGGCCATGATAAAAAACTGGGTTTTTTGAAGAGGGTTTTGAGAGAGCAAGGGTTTGATTTTATAGGCATCAAAACATTTTTTTAAAATCTTTTCTAAAATCCGCCTGGACTCTTCATCATTAAAAATCTTTAATAAGGATTCGCTGGTTTCTTTTTGATTGCGATAGTTTGTTAGGGCTGTTTCAAAATGCCTTTGCACGTATTCTAAAACGCTTTTTTTACGATTTTCTTCTAAAAGGATTTTTTTTAATTCCAGCATGCTAGGCCATAGAAAATACTCAGTATTGAGCCAACCCAATAAGGAAAAAACCCCTAAAAAAACAAGGTTTTTGATGATAAACCCTACATCGCCTGATTGCTCTCTGTCTAAGTGTGAAAAATGCAATGGCTTCATTTAATAGACTCCGGGTTTTTTATCAGTAAGGAATTAGAAAAGTTGGTGGAGACAAAATTAAACCACCCATCACTTAAGGGGAAAAATTCCGCCCTAGAATAATCAAACATGGGGTTTAGTTTGTTTTGAAACAAAAAATAAAAGGCTTCTTTAGAAGGGGTTTTACCACTAACCACCACGCTTTGCTGGTCTATTTCAATGCTATTAATAGTGATGGAATCCGGCACAATATTCAAAAGCCCTTGCAAAACATCTCGTATATCATCGTTATAATTCAAACGCTTTTTGGCTTCTTTAATGAGTTTTAAGGTTTCATCAGTCTTAACCTGCAAGCGGCTGATTTCATGGCGGTAGAGCCTTTCTTGGATCGTTAAATCAGACGCGTTGTCTTGAGCGCTTTTAATGGCGTTATGCATAAACCACACTAACCCCCCTATCACCACAAAAGATAAAAAAATGTAAAAAACCCAAATTTTAGAAAGCTTGCTGATAAGGTATTTCGCTCTTGGCTCAATATAGCTAAAACGCATACTTTTCATTCTCCATGCGCGCTAAAATGTTCAAGCGCTCCACTAAAGAAAAATCAAGCCTATCCACTTCTATCATCAAAGTTTCTTGCAAATGCATTAACGCTTTGTGGTGGATTTGACAGCTGTCTAAAACAACCACTTTTTCTACAAAGTCTATCTCTCTAGAATGATAGACGCTGCGCAATCCCTCTTGCAAAACATCTGCAATTAAGGGGATATTCGTCATGCCTTCAATCAAACTATAAGCGTCCTCTGTTATTTTTTCGCTATTATCCTTACTGCTGTCTAGGCCTATCGCTTCTTCAAGGCTGTCAATATCTTCTTGGATTTCACTCAAAAACAAATCCACAGCCTCATTATCCATTCCCATAGAATCTTCTTCTTTGCTCTCTATAAACTCTTCAGGTTGCTCCTCTAAAAACACGGATTTGGCTAAAAAAATCTCTTTTTTATCCGCAATCAAAAAATAAAACCTTGAACGCTCCAAAAGCAAATACAACAACGGCTTATTTTCTAAATGATCGCGCACAAAATCATAAATAAGGCTAAAAGGCGAAAACAAAAAATCCACATCCTGGATTTTAAAACGCTTGAAATCCTTTAAAAAATCCTTAGATTCCACATAAACGCAATACTTTTGATTGACTTCACAAGCATGATAATCTTGATTTTCTTGTTTGATTTGTTCAAACGCCTGCTTTTCGCATAAAACCTCTTTAGCTTTACTCATCGCGCTAAAATAAGTGTAGGGGTATTTTTGGCTATAAGTTCTGGCGATTTTTAAGGCTTGAATAGGGACTTCACCATTTTTAGTCTCCACTTTAGTCTCAAAAGTTTTAAAAAATTTCTCTTTAATGCGGTGGTTTTTAACCCTTAAAATTTGAGCGGATAAAAGATTGTGATCCACATTAAAAGAGATATACACTTGAGAGCAAAACCTCTCTTTAAACGCTTTTTTTAACCCTTTAAGCACCCAAACCCCTTTGAGATTCTTCAAATCCAACAGAATCCATGCGCGTCTTTAAATATTCTTTAGCCCTTGAAAGTTCCCATTCTTTAGGGATGATTACAGATTCTAGCATGTAATAATGCACTTCGCTAAAAGGCTTAGGGATTTCAAATTGATCCCAAGTGTTCAACCGCCATGCGTTTTTACAAACCACCCGACAAGCGCTAATCCCCACGCCTGATTTTTGAGCTAAAGCGATCACCCCATCCGCTATGCTGTGTCGTGGGCCTTTAGGGCCATCAGGAGTGATAGCGACATCGCAACCTTCTCTCAATCGTTTAAGCCCTTCTATCAAAACCTTAACCCCCCCCTTTTTGCTAGAGCCTCTAATGTTTTTAAAACCAAAGCTTTCAAACAAACCAGCCGCAATAGATCCGTCAAAATGCTGGCTTGCGATCACATAAACAGAAGGTTTTTGAAGCCTTAAATACGCAAACCCGATCATGCCAAGCTCCCCATGCCAACAGCTTACAATAAAGGGTTTTTCTTTTAAGTTTTGAGCTAAAAAATAGCGGTTTTTACAAGTTTTATGCAACAACCAAAGGACTCCAAACGCCAAACGAGGGACAACCTTTAAAACGATATTTTTCCTGAAAAATTTTAAGCTCAATTCTCGCCTTTAAACCTGCTCTTTATGGGGTGTTTAGTTGCCTTTAATGGCCGCTATCAAGCGCCCTTTGGAATGAGAGATAATCTCCACTTTTACAAGCTCACCCGGGTTTCTTTTTTCCTTACAAGTTACTTCAATGAATTTCCCCGTATCGCTGCGCCCTTCAAAACCCACGATTTGATCATCCATTTCACGCCTATTTTCCACCAACACCACATGCGTTTTGCCCACTTCCAACTTGGCTTTTTCTTCTAAAATTTCTTTGTGCCTATTTTGCAACCTCTCTAACCTTGAAGATGAAACCTCTAATGGCACTCTTTCTTTCCAAGCTCCCGCTTCCGTGAAAGGGCGTGGGGAATAAATAAAACTATAGAGCGTGTCAAAGCGCACTTTTTCTAGCACCTCCATCGTGTCTTCAAAATCCTTATCGCTCTCATTAGGAAAGCCTACGATAATATCCGTGCTAATGCCCACTTCAGGCACTAAAGCTTTCAATCTCTCCACCCTATTTAAAAACCACTCTTTACTATAACCTCTTCGCATCATCTTTAACACCGCGCTAGATCCGCTCTGTAAGGGCATATGGATACTCTTACACACTTTAGGGTTTTTGGCAAAGCGCTCTAAAAATGCATCATTCATGTGCAAGGGGTGAGGCGAAGTGAATCGTATCCTCTCAATGCCTTGAATTTCGCTCAATTTATCCAACAAATCGCTAAAATCCACTTTCGCATGCTCGCTACTGAAACGAACGCCGTAATTATTCACATTCTGCCCTAAAAGCATGAGCTCTTTAGTGCCGTTATTCGCTAATTTCTCAGCTTCTTTTAAAATCAAATCCATAGGGATAGAAATTTCTTTGCCCCTAGTGTGCGGGACAATGCAATAAGCGCATTTTTTATCGCACCCTATAGAGATGTTTAATAGCGATCGGATTTGAGCCTTTTTTTCAAAAAATTCAAACGCATACGCGCTTTCATCATAATCAATCGCCACTTCAACGGCCTTTTCTTTATGGATCACTTGAGAGATTTTAGACACATTCCTAGCCCCTAACACAAAGCTCACGCTTGGGGCTTTTTTCAAAATATCCGCTCCCATGTGGCTTGCAGTGCACCCGCAAACCCCGATTTTGGCGTTGGGTTTTTTGATTTTAGCGAATTGGCCGATTTCTGAAAACAATTTCCGTTCAGGCTTTTCGCGCACGCTGCAAGTGTTGATTAAAATCAAATCCGCCATTTTAGGGTCGTCAGTCTCTTTGTAATCCAGTTTGGATAGTTCGCTTAGTAGATGCTCGCTATCCCTAGAATTCATGGCACAACCCATGGTTTCAATATAAACTTTCAATACAAGCCTTTAAATAATGTGCAATTCATAAAGAAAATCTTTTTCATCAGTGCTGACCCTCACCTCATCTAAATAAGCCGTATGACCTTTTTCCTTGAAAAAATCCACTGCTTTGAGCATGTCTTTATGGGCGTTTGTGGGGGCAAAATAGAAAATAGAACGCTTGTCTTCACTGAATTTGTGGTACAAATCCTCTAACTCCACGCTCTTAGCGTCTGATTTTCTCGTATTCTTGGCTAAAACTAATTTCATTGACTCTTTCCTTAATTGATTTGGATTTCCCATTTTAACGCATTCTGTCTTTAAAACAAATTAGATCACCCTTTTCCCCCCTAAAAACAAGCACTCCACTTCTTTAGCATGCAATAAAAATTGCAAGATCGCTTGCTCTTTAATGAATTTTTCATTAAAACCAAACACGCTCAAATCCGCCCTTTTGTTGGCTTCTATCTCGCCATTATTCAAAGCTAAAGCTTTAGCCCCATGCCTAGTCGCCCCTAAAAGAGCTATTTTAGCTAATTCTAATAACGGCATGTTATAGGTGAGCAAGAACGCCCTTAATTCGTCTAAAAGACTCAAAGAAATGTTAGAACTCAAGCCATCAGTGGCCACGCTCACGCTCAAACCGGCTTCTTTAGCTCTCTCTAAATCCAACGCTTTCCCACTCAACAAGCGGTTAGAAAAGGGGCATGTGATTAAAAAAGCGTTTTTGACTTGAGATTTAATCCTTTTTAACGCTTCCAAAGAAGCGAACTGGTTATGCACGAATAAAGTGTGCGTGTCTTTAAACATGTCAATGTAATCGTTCGCGCCCTTATAGAGCGATTTGAAATTAGACTCTTTTAAAAAACGCTGGTAAAAATTTTCAAACCACCCTTTAGAATTTTCCACCCATTCTAATTCTTCAAGCGATTCTAAAAAATGCGTAGAAAGTAGGCTTTGTGAATCTTTGGCCAATTGGATGACGCTCAAAGCCATGTCTTTTTGGACCGAATAAGGGGCATGCACAGCCAAAGCCGCTTTAAGCTTTTTATCTTCTAAATCTTTTAATTCTTTAAATTTGGCCTCAAACGCTTTTAATTTTTCTAAAGAATAGCTGCTCCCTAAAAACTCTAAAAACACGACAGCGCTCAAGGGGCTTTCTTTTAACAAATTAACTTCTATCAAGTGGTTAGAAATCGCCCCCACGCTCCCCACCCCGCTTTTTAATTGCACAGCGATGGCGTTTTGAATAGCCCCTTGGCAATTTTCTAAAATCGCCCCCCCATTGTTTAACACGCTCCCTAACCAACTAGAAAAACTCCCATAATCAAAACTCGCCTTGTTGTTGGAAAATTCAAAATGGGTGTGCGCGTTGATGAAAGCGGGCAACAGAACGGAATTTTCAAAAAACTGCGCCTTTAAGTGGGGGTATTTAAGCGTTAAATTGTGATAATCGCCTATTTCAACAATCTTTTCATCAAAGACCACGCCACAATCTTCTAACACTTCGCATTTTTCATTGCATAAAAAAACTAAAGACGCTCCTATGATTTCTTGCATGCATTCTCCTTAATCAATGTGGTTTGCCCTTTTAAGATCATTCTTTGCACTTCGCCATACAATTCCAAACCATAAAAGGGCGAATTTTGATTACTCACTCTTGTTTGAGCGTTTAGATCTACAATCATGAGATTGGCTAATTGGTTTTCTTTAACCTCGCCTGCATTGAGTTTTAAAAACTTCGCTTGATTGATTGCCATGACTTTAATGAGCTGTTGGAAACTAATGACCTTTTTTTGGACTAAAAAAGTGTAAGCCACGCTAAAAGCGTCCTCTATGCTCTCGCACCCAAACGCGCTTTCTTCAAAAAGCTGTGCGTTAGAATTTTTAGAAGCATGAAGGCTTGTGAGCATGGCGATTTCGTTATTTTTTAGGGCTTCTTTTAGGGCGTTTTGACCTTCCTTATCCCTTAAAGGAGGGGCGATTTTAAATCGTGGCTCATAATCTTCATACACGCTCTCATCTAAGATCAAATGGCTTAAGGGCGTTTGGGCTTGCAAACGCGCCCCTAAATCGTTAAAGGCTTTGATGAGTTTGAGCGTGGTAGTGCTATTCACTTTATCTAAAAGCATGGGGATTTGTAACGCTCTAGAAACTTCCATGAAACGCACCAAGCGCGTGTTTTCCAACGCATTGTCTACAAAATTCTGCCCCAATTCATAGGCTAATGCCCCACTATTTAGGGCTTCAAAAGAATTTTCTAAAGAAATTAAAAGAGGCAAGTTGTAGGATTTGGCGTAGTGGCTGATGAGTTCTAAAAAAGCGTCAGATGGCGCGATTAAAATTTCCCCCCCTTTATTTTTAAGCGTGGCGATGTCGGCTAGTTGGTTGTTTTTGAGCGCCATGATATTTTTAATGCCGCTTTGATCGCCATTAAAAACGTTGAGTAACCCTACCCCCCCTTTAAAAGCCTTTTGTTTTAAATTTTCATAACCCTCCAAACAAGTAACGCTCAAATCAATGAAGCTTGGTAGCACGAATAATTTATCGCACTCAACCACTTCTTCATTATTAACAGGGTTTAAGTTTTCTTCAATCTCTGTAATGAGGGAATCTTTTAAGCGGATATCCGCTCTTTTTAAAACCTCATCATCATAAAACGAAGCGTTTTTTAACAGCATCAAACCCTCCTAATTTTGTAAAAAGTTAGTCAGGCTTTCTAAAGAATTTGTCATGATCAATATTCCCATTAAAATAAGCACCAACCCCGAAACAATTTCAATCGCGCGGTTGTATTTCCTTAAGGATTTTAAAAACAAAAGCGCTCTTTCTAGCATTAAAGCCACCAATAAAAAAGGGATCGCCAAGCCCATTACAAACACCACCATAAGGATTAAACCATAAGCGTCCTTACTCGCGCTCATGATCACTATAGAAGTAAATATCGGTCCGATGCATGGCGTCCAACCTAAAGCGAAACTCATGCCCAAAAGAAAGGGGTAAAAGCGTTGCATGCTATTAGATTTGCTCGCTAAACGAACGCTTTGAGTCTTATACAAAAATGCAAAACGAAACACGCCCAAAAAATGCAAACCAAAAAGGATCACAATCCCCCCAGCGATATAATTCACCCAGGCAAACGAAAAGCTATGGATAAGCTTGGCCATAGACATGCCCACGCCCAAAAACACGAGCGAAAACCCTACCACAAACATCAAGGATTTTAAAAAAACCGAAACCCTTTTAGCCTTACCATCTTTAATATCCTCTAAAGAAATTTGAGAAATATAAGACATATACGCTGGGATCAAAGGCAACACGCAAGGGCTTAAAAAAGTTAAAATCCCAGCTAGAAGCGAAGTTAAAAGAGGTGCTGTGTCAAAGAGATTAACAAGCGTGTTATCAAACATCATTCAATCCTTTTTTAAAATAACCATTTCTTATATTTTTTAGGATAACCAAACTTCACTTAATCTTAGGCACAATCTCGTTATTTTCTACCACAAACGCCACGCTGCCATTCTCTTTAATTTTATCCTCTAAAATGAGTTCAGCGAGCTTGTCTTCTACCATTTCATAAAGCGCACGCTTTAAGGGTCTAGCGCCATAAAATCTGTCAAATCCCGCTTCGGCGATCAATTCTTTTGCCTTTTCGTCTAGGGTTATATTAATGCCCCTTTCAAGCACTTTTTTTTGAATGTTTTCAAAGAGTATCCCCACGATATTAATGATAGCATGACTATCTAGAGCGTTAAAGGAGATGATTTCATCTAAGCGGTTTAAAAATTCCGGCTTGAAAAATTGCCTCAAGCTCTCTTTAATCGCTTTTTGTTTGTCGGCTTCACTCAAATTTTCTTCCAAAAGCACGCCGCTAGCCACATTGCTGGTTAAAATCAAAATCGTGTTTTTGAAATCCACCCTCACGCCCTTACTATCGGTTAAATGCCCTTCATCTAAAACCTGCAACAAAAGGTTAAACACATCCGGATGGGCTTTTTCCACTTCATCTAATAACACCACGCTATAAGGCTTTCTGCGCACCGCTTCGGTTAATTGCCCGCCTTCTTCATAGCCCACATACCCAGGAGCGGCCCCAATAAGACGGCTGATAGCGTGCTTTTCCAAATATTCGCTCATGTCAATTCGTATAAGGTTTTTATCGCTATCAAACAAGAATTGCGCCAAAGCTTTAGCGCTCTCGGTTTTACCCACGCCTGTTGGCCCTAAAAAGAGGAAACTCCCTATAGGTTTATTGCTATCGCTAAGCCCGGCCTTATTCCTTTTAATCGCTTTAGCGATCGCTTTAATTGCTTTTTCTTGCCCCACCACTCTTTTTTGCAATTCGCTTTCAATGTTTAAAACCCTATTTTTTTCGCTTTGGAGCATTTTTTGGACCGGGATGTGCGTCCATTGGCTCACGATCTCAGCGATGTTGTTTTCGGTTAAAGCGTTTTGCAACAACGCCCCGTTTTGTTGCATCGCTTCCCATTTATGCTGCAATTCTTCTTCTTTCTTTTTATTTTCAGGGATTTTAGAGTATTCAATTTCGCCCGCTTGCTGGTAATCCCCATTGCGCTTAAACCTCTCAGCCTCTTTTTTCAAGCTTTCCATTTCCATTTTCAAGCGTGAAATTTCTTTGAACACTTCTTTTTCGTTTTCAAATTGCGCTTCTAATTGGATTTTTTCTTCTTTCAAATCGCTCAATTCTTTAAGGATTTCTTGCATGCGTTTGGCATTGCTCTCTTTTTTTTCCATTTCAAGGGCTTGTTTTTCCATTTCCAGTCTTTGGATGGAGCGCTTAACGCTAGAGAGTTTGGCCGGCTCTGATTCCATTTGCATTTTTAATTGAGCCGCCCCCTCATCAATCAAATCAATCGCTTTATCGGGTAAAAACCTATCGGTGATATAACGGCTAGAGAGTTTAGCGCTCGCTACGAGCGCGGAGTCATTGATGGTGATATTATGGTGCGTTTCTAAAGTTTCTTTCAACCCCCTTAAAATCTGTAAAGCTTCATTGATGCTAGGCTCATTGAGTAAAATGGGTTGGAAACGCCTTTGTAACGCCATGTCTTTTTCAAAATACTTGCGGTATTCTTTTAAAGTGGTCGCTCCAATCGTGTGCAATTCCCCCCTAGCAAGCGCAGGTTTTAAAATATTGGCCGCATCCATGCCCCCCTCACTAGCCCCAGCCCCCACAATCGTATGGATTTCATCAATGAATAAAATCACATTCGCGCTTTTTTTAACTTCTTCAATCACCTTTTTCAGGCGCTCTTCAAACTCGCCTCTGTATTTCGCCCCAGCCACCAATAAGCTTAGATCTAAAGCGATAACTCGTTTGTTTAAAAGCGTTTTAGGCACTTCCTTATTCACAATGCGTTGGGCTAACCCTTCCACAACAGCCGTTTTCCCCACTCCAGGCTCACCTAGTAAAATAGGGTTATTTTTTGTTTTTCTGATCAAAATTTGCATCATGCGAATGATTTCTTCATCTCTTCCGATCACGGGATCCAGCTTATTTTCTAGGGCTTTTTGCATCAAATCAATGCCAAATTTTTCTAAACTTTCCAAATTGGAATCGTCGTTTTTACCTTGGATAGTCGCACCTTTTCTTAAAGATTCTAAAGTTTTTTGCAATTCCTTAGTGTCTAAATAAGGCTTTAGAACGCTTTCAAAAAGGCTCATATTCGCCAAAAGATACACATCGGTAGCGATGAAAGAATCGCCCCTTTTAGCCATCAAACCTTGAGCGTTTTCTAAACTTTGGATTAAAGCTTGGTTTAATTGGATGTTTTGCTTGCTGATTTGTGAAACTTTAGCGAACTTATTCAACTCGCTTTGAACGCTAAGTTTTAAAGCTTCAATATCCACAGGCATTTTTTGTAAGGCTTGAAGGAGAATGCCTTGGGAGTTATTAAGCATGGCAAAAAGCATGTGCAAGGGCGTTACTTCAGCGTTTTTATGGTGCAAGGCTAAAGCGAGCGCGCTGTCTAAAGTCTCATGCAATTGGTCAGTCATTTTTTCAAATAAATTCATTATCAATCCTTTTTTGAGTTGTAAAATCTTTACTATTTTACACTATTTTAACCCTCAAAGGTTTTTAAAACGCTCACACTAATGACAAACTCTCCAAAATACGCTTTTTAGACAACTCGCAATATTCTTTTTCAATCTCTAAACCCACGCTAAAACGCCCTAAAGCATTGGCCTCTAAAATAGTCGTGCCAGAGCCGCTAAAAGGATCAAAAATCGTGTCTTCCAAAAAAGAAAACAATTGGATGCAACGCCTGGGTAATTCCCTTGGGAATGGGGCTGGGTGCTTTAAGCGCTTTTTAGACTCGCCGCTAAAATTCCAAAGCCCATTCGTGTAGAGTAAAAATTCCTCTTTACTCATCGTAGAAGTTTGTTTTTTTCGTTTGTATTCGTTTTTATAAAAAACAACGATCAACTCCACAGGAGCGATCGCATAAGGCGCGCTAGCTTGCAGCCAACTCCCCCAAGCGGTGCGTCTTGAAATATTGCTTTCATTCCAAATGATCGTATTTTGGTATTTCCAACCGCATTCTTTAGCCACTATAGTAATATCAGCCCCCAAACTTTGCTTGCCATGTTTATTCGTATCTAATGGGACATTCAAGCACAATCTCGCCTGCTCCTTACCCCAAAAATAACAATTTTTAAGCCAATTTTTACACCAATTCAAATAATCATCATAAGCCCTAAAATCGTTGCTCCCTTGATATTCAATGCTCAAATTATAGGGCGGTGAAGTGATGCATAAATCATAAAAACCTTTTTCAAAAGTCTCTAAAACGCTTGCATCGCCATGGTATAAATCCAATTTTTCCAAACTGAAATAAGGTTTCATAAAAGCCTTTTTAAATCTTCTAATAAATTTTCTATGCCCTTAATTTTAGGGCTTTGATCAAAATGGCTTTTGGCTAAATAGAGGCCATCTAATTCATGCTCCATGACAATGCTTTTTTAGGCTTGTTTTTAAAACTGATTTCATCATCGTTATCCGGTGTTATCATAAAGACTTTAATGTGAGAAGTTATAGGCGATTGCAAAAGCTTTAATTTCCAATAAGGCGTTTCTGTGAAACGCTCTCTAAACGAATTTTTTACCGATAAAATCGCTAGGATTTTGACATTATCCTTGTTGGTTTGATAAAGAATTATATCTCCATCAGGTAAGACGCTATACTCTCCAAAATGCACCAATAAAGCCCGTTTGACCTTATCCAACTCGCCATTAATGCACTTAGCCCTTAAGATCTTATCGTTCGTCATTTTGACATTGTTTTTAATACAAAAATCTTTTAATAAAAGTTCTATGATTTTTTATAACGCTCTTCCAACCGCGCTGACAAAGCCTTGTCTGGCCAAAATGCTGGCCTCTTCCTTGCTTTTATTTTGCTTGATATAATCGCTAATCTTACTATTCAAAAAGCGTTCTTTTTCTTGCGCGTAAAAAACCTGCAAAAACTTGTAAGGCTCAGGTTGTCCTCTCATAAAATCTTTAAAACGCTCTAAAATAATATCCGCTAAACCCAATCCAAACACCTTAATCAACAGGAATCAATCAAATTATAATACAAAACTTTTTGATAATGGCTGGCGTTTGAAACAAGCTATAATATTGACATAATTTAATCAAGGGTCAGATATGCAATTTTTAAATCAGTCTTTAGGATTTTTTAATAAGGGGTGCTTTGAACCCATTGACAGAAACTTCATTACAGAAAGCTATCAAGCACTAAAGCCTAAAGAATTGGTTTTTAGCGCTCATTTAACAGACGATTTAAAGCGGCGCGATTTTAGCATGAATGCGATCGCTTATAGCCCTACAAAAGGGTTGATTGATCCTTTTAAAGGGCAGA
>NZ_MTWR01000035.1:0-16846 GCF_001998165.1 Helicobacter pylori
TTTTTAGCCGCATTTAAGAGCAAGCCTGTTTCTTGATGGAAATACTGCATGCTTTCTTGCGCGTTCTCTAAGCCCTCTTTTAAGCTTGTGCAAAAAGTCTTAAACAAATCGCTTTTATGGTATTCCCCCACACCCCCTGTTTTTTTGGCTAGTGAAAAATACTGCACGCCATCAATATTTTGGCTTTTTAAAGAATAAGAAACCCCTTGCAAATTAACGCTCTCTGCGTTTTCTTTAAAATGAACGCTTTGTTCTTCTAAATCGTTTAAGCTTGCAAGATTCCCACTCTTAAAAACCACTTTATTGTTTTTAATGCCTACAAAACCCTCATGCAAGCACAAATTTAAAAGGCTTTGATAGAGATTGATTTCTTTTTTTAACTCCGTAATCTCAGAATCTTTCTGACTGATTTGAAGTTGCAACTGCTTATTCCCAAACATTATGGCATTCCTTATTTAAATTTGAATCTTTTGAGATTATACCCAAAATTACCAAACAATTTAAGTGCTCGCTAGTATTGTTGTTTCAAAAACAATTCGTAAAATAATCCCTGTTTTTTCATAAGGGTTTCAAAGTTGCCCTGTTCTATTAGTTTGCCTTGATCTAACACGATAATTTCATCAGCTTGTTTGACACTATTCATGCGGTGTGTAATAATTAAAGCCATTTTAGATTGCGATCTTTTAAAAATAAAATCTAAAAACTCTTTTTCCATAATGGGATCGATGGCGCTGCTTGGCTCATCTAAAACAACACAATGACTTGGTTTTAAAAAGGCTCTTATGGTAGCTATGCGTTGCTTTTGACCTAAAGAAAAATCTACCCCATTATATTGCGCTCCAAATAGTGTGTTGTTGCAATCATTAAGACAATTTTGAAAATTCTCATCAAAAGATTTTAGTATTTCTCTTTTTTGCTTTAATTGCTCTTTAGTGATATTGTTTTGCATGAAAAGATTACATCAATGCTATATCTAGCATAAAGAGAAAAATCTTGGAATATAGCGCTCATTTGTCGGTGGTAGCTGTTTAGCTCTAAATCTTGTAAGGAGTATTTGTTATTGATAATAATTTGACCTGAATTTGGGGTATAAAAACCTAACAATAAATTAATCAGCGTGCTTTTCCCACTAGCATTCCTACCGACTAATGCATAAAAATTAAACTCTAAGGATCTATCTTTTCGTTAGGGTTTAGAGCGATTTGGTTCATCGCATTCAAACGAAAAATTTTTTCCGTCAAACTTTCTGAGAACAAGACCTGATTGTTTGCATAATTCTAATGCTTTTTTAAGCTTTTGATTTCTTATCTCTTCCAATTGTTTAGAGCTATTTGCAATATCAGTATCAAGATAGGCTTCATAGGTTTCTTCTGTCATTATAGTTACTCCAAATGTTAAAATCCTATAGCCTTTATCTTGACGATAGGCTTTAAGCACAACAAAGATCACTAAAGCATAAACACCTAAAAGCGCTAATAACCAAAGAGTTATTTTGCTAGTTATAGATAACGCTTTTTTCACTTCAATACCTTTTTGGTGAGCTTTTATAGAGTAAAATGAAAGTCCTTAGAGAAATGCTTTTTATGGTATCCATTGGTGTTTGCATGCAATAAGATTGGGTGTAAATTTTCTCTATTATATCTCAATTTTGCGCCTCTTTAAATTTCGCTTTTAACAATAAAGCCCTTTAAAATTTCAAACTTTAACCGATTATAGTTCCAACCAAAAGCAAGGATGCCTTTGGGTTTTTTATAACAAGGAGTTACAACAATGGCTTTTCGGGTCAATACAAATATCAATGCGATGAATGCGCATGTGCAATCCGCACTCACTCAAAATGCGCTTAAAACTTCATTGGAGCGATTGAGTTCAGGTTTAAGGATTAATAAAGCGGCTGATGACGCATCAGGCATGACGGTGGCGGATTCTTTGCGTTCACAAGCGAGCAGTTTGGGTCAAGCGATTGCCAACACGAATGACGGCATGGGGATTATCCAAGTTGCGGATAAGGCTATGGATGAGCAGTTGAAAATCTTAGACACCGTTAAGGTTAAAGCGACTCAAGCGGCTCAAGATGGGCAAACTACTGAATCTCGTAAAGCGATTCAATCTGACATCGTTCGTTTGATTCAAGGTTTGGATAATATCGGTAACACGACTACTTATAACGGGCAAGCGTTATTGTCTGGTCAATTCACCAACAAAGAATTCCAAGTAGGGGCTTATTCTAACCAAAGTATTAAGGCTTCTATCGGCTCTACCACTTCCGATAAAATCGGTCAGGTTCGTATCGCTACAGGCGCATTAATCACCGCTTCTGGGGATATCAGTTTGACTTTCAAACAAGTGGATGGCGTGAATGATGTAACTTTAGAGAGCGTGAAAGTCTCTAGTTCAGCAGGCACAGGGATCGGCGTGTTAGCAGAAGTGATTAACAAAAATTCTAACCGAACAGGGGTTAAAGCTTATGCGAGCGTTATCACCACGAGCGATGTGGCGGTCCAGTCAGGAAGTTTGAGTAATTTAACCTTAAACGGGATTCATTTGGGGAATATCGCAGATATTAAGAAAAACGACTCAGACGGAAGGTTAGTCGCAGCGATCAATGCGGTTACTTCAGAAACCGGCGTGGAAGCTTATACGGATCAAAAAGGGCGCTTGAATTTGCGCAGTATAGATGGTCGTGGGATTGAAATCAAAACCGATAGCGTCAGTAATGGGCCTAGCGCTTTAACGATGGTCAATGGCGGTCAGGATTTAACAAAAGGCTCTACAAACTACGGAAGGCTTTCTCTCACACGCTTAGATGCTAAGAGCATCAATGTGGTTTCGGCTTCTGACTCACAGCATTTAGGCTTCACAGCGATTGGTTTTGGGGAATCTCAAGTGGCAGAAACCACGGTGAATTTGCGCGATGTTACCGGGAATTTTAACGCTAATGTCAAATCAGCTAGTGGCGCGAACTATAACGCTGTCATCGCTAGTGGCAATCAAAGCTTGGGATCTGGGGTTACAACCTTAAGAGGCGCGATGGTGGTGATTGATATTGCCGAGTCTGCGATGAAAATGTTGGATAAAGTCCGCTCTGATTTAGGTTCTGTGCAAAATCAAATGATTAGCACCGTGAATAACATCAGCATCACTCAAGTGAATGTTAAAGCGGCTGAATCTCAAATTAGGGATGTGGATTTTGCTGAAGAGAGTGCGAATTTCAATAAAAACAACATTTTGGCGCAATCAGGTAGCTATGCAATGAGTCAAGCCAATACCGTCCAACAAAATATCTTAAGGCTTTTAACTTAGTTTTAAGAAAGGTGTTTGTATGGGGCTAACGCTTTAAGCGTTGGCTTTTCGCTTTAATTTTTGCTTCTTTTTTAATAAAATACTCTTTTTCATTTCTTTATTTATACTTTAATTACAGGCGGTTATTGTGTTGGATAGTTTTGAAATTTTAAAGGCTTTAAAGAGCTTGGATTTATTGAAAAACGCCCCTGCTTGGTGGTGGCCTGACGCTTTGAAATTTGAAGCTCTACTAGGGGTGGTTTTAACGCAAAACACTAAATTTGAAGCCGTTTTGAAATCTTTAGAAAATCTAAAAAACGCTTTCATTTTAGAAAATGATGATGAGATCAATCTTAAAAAAATCGCTTATATAGAGTTTTCAAAGCTTGCAGAGTGTGTCCGCCCTAGCGGGTTTTATAATCAAAAAGCCAAACGACTGATTGATTTGAGCGGGAATATTTTAAAAGACTTTCAAAGTTTTGAAAATTTTAAACAAGAAGTAACCAGAGAATGGCTTTTAGACCAAAAGGGCATTGGCAAAGAAAGCGCGGATGCGATTTTATGCTATGTGTGCGCCAAAGAAGTGATGGTGGTGGATAAATACAGCTATCTTTTTTTAAAAAAATTAGGCATAGAGATAGAAGATTATGACGAATTGCAACATTTTTTTGAAAAAGGCGTTCAAGAGAATTTAAATTCCGCTTTAGCGCTTTATGAAAACACCATTTCTTTAGCGCAACTTTATGCGAGATTCCATGGAAAGATTGTAGAATTTTCCAAACAAAAATTGGAATTAAAGCTTTGATTTTTAGATTTTTCTTAATTTTAAGCCTTTTAAAAGGATTTTTACTAGCCAAAAAGGATTGGAATTTTTTTAAACCTTTAGAGCCTACTAAAAAATATTTTGGCTCTTTTAAAATCGGCTATCTTTACCAGCATGCAGAAACGACTAAAAGATCCCCCATCCGCCCTAAAAACCGCCCTCCTATTTTAATGGATAAAAATTACCATGACGCTTCTTTGGGCTTTGAAGCGGGTTATACTTTGAAAAAGAAAATTTTATTAGGGGGGTATTTGGATGCAGGAATGGGCGATTCGTATTTCATGAGCGCTGGGTTTATGGCAGGGGTGAGGCTTTTTAAGGGGTGGGTTATCCCTAAAATCGCCTTAGGCTACCAGCTTCAAATTTTAGGGGCTAAGATTGACAAGTATCAATTCAATATCCAATCAGCGGTGGGGAGTGTGGGCTTGTTTTTCAATGCGGCTAAAAATTTTGGCTTGAGTATAGAAGCAAGGGGTGGTATCCCTTTTTATTTTATCCAAAGCAAATTTTCTAAAGCTTTTGGCACGCCACGATTGAATATCTATTCTGTTGGCATCACTTTCACTTTTTATGATTTTACTAGATTTTTAGGGTAAAATATTCATTTTAAAAATCAACTATAAAGTATAAAAGTCATAATTAGACAAACCTTTAAGGATTTATAATGATTTTCATTGATGCATGTTTTAGAAAGGAAACACCCTATACGCCCATTTGGATGATGAGGCAAGCGGGGCGTTACCTTAGCGAATACCAAGAGAGTCGTAAAAAAGCGGGGAGTTTCTTGGAATTGTGTAAAAATAGCGATTTAGCCACAGAAGTTACCTTACAGCCGGTAGAGATTTTAGGCGTGGATGCGGCTATTTTATTTAGCGATATTTTAGTAGTGCCTTTGGAAATGGGCTTGAATTTGGAGTTTATCCCCAAAAAAGGGCCGCATTTTTTAGAGACTATTACGGATTTAAAAAGCGTGGAAAGCCTAAAAGTAGGAGCTTATAAACAACTAAACTATGTCTATGATACGATTTCTCAAACGCGCCAAAAACTTTCTAAAGAGAAAGCGTTAATTGGTTTTTGCGGATCGCCTTGGACTTTAGCGACTTACATGATAGAAGGCGAGGGGAGCAAATCGTATGCCAAAAGCAAGAAAATGCTTTATAGCGAGCCTGAAGTTTTAAAAGTGCTTTTAGAAAAATTGAGCCTTGAGTTGATAGAGTATTTGAGCCTTCAAATCCAAGCAGGGGTCAATGCGGTGATGATCTTTGACTCATGGGCTAGTGCTTTAGAAAAAGAAGCGTATTTGAAATTCAGTTGGGATTATTTGAAAAAAATCTCTAAAGAGCTTAAAAAACGCTATGCGCATATCCCGGTTATCCTTTTCCCTAAAGGGATTGGCGCTTATTTGGATAGCATAGATGGGGAGTTTGATGTGTTTGGCGTGGATTGGGGCACGCCTTTAGAAGCGGCAAAAAAGATTTTAGGCGATAAGTATGTTTTGCAAGGGAATTTAGAACCCACCCGCCTTTATGATAAAAACGCTTTAGAAGAAGGGGTTGAAAAAATTCTAAAAGTCATGGGCAATCGAGGGCATATTTTTAATTTAGGGCATGGGATGTTGCCGGATTTGCCTAGAGAAAACGCAAAATATTTAGTGCAATTAGTGCATGCTAAAACCAGGCGATAGGGGGGATTGATGAAAACTATTATAAGATATGTTAGTTTATGGGGCTTGTGTGCAGCTTTAACTCTAGCCCAAGCCCCCTCTAAAACCCCAGATGAAATCAAGCAAATCCTTAACAATTACAGCCATAAGAATTTAAAGCTCATTGATCCGCCGACAAGTTCTTTAGAAGCAACACCGAGTTTTTTGCCCTCATCTAAAGAAACAGCGACCACCATCAATCAAGAGATTGCTAAATACCATGAAAAAAGCGATAAAGCCGCTTTGGGGCTTTATGAATTGCTAAAGGGGGCTACCACTAATCTCAGTTTGCAAGCGCAAGAACTCAGTGTCAAGCAAGCGATGAAAAACCATACCATCTCCAAAGCGATGTTCTTGCCCACTCTTAATATGAACTATAACTTTAAAAATGAAAATAGGGACACTCCGCACTTTAAGCATTACAACACGCAACAACTCCAGGCTGAATTAAAATTGAATGTGTTTAATGGTTTTAGCGATGTGAATAATGTCAAAGAAAAGTCTGCGACTTACCGATCCACTGTGGCTAATTTAGAGTATAGCCGCCAGAGCGTGTATTTGCAAGTGGTGCAACAATATTATGAGTATTTTAATAACCTCGCTCGCATGATCGCTTTACAAAAGAAATTAGAGCAAATCAAAACAGACATTAAAAGGGTTACCAAACTCTATGACAAAGGGCTAACCACGATTGATGATTTGCAAAGCTTAAAAGCGCAAGGGAATTTGAGCGAATACGATATTTTAGACATGCAATTTGCTTTGGAGCAAAACCGCTTGACTTTAGAATATCTCACTAACCTCAGTGTGAAAAATTTAAAAAAGACTACGATTGATGTGCCTAATTTGCAATTGAGAGAAAGGCAAGATTTAGTCTCTTTAAGGGAGCAAATTTCTGCGCTCAAATACCAAAACAAGCAACTCAACTATTACCCTACGGTGGATGTTTATGACTCATGGCTTTATTGGATCCAAAAACCCGCTTACGCTTTGGGGAGTTTTGGGAACTTCTTCCCCGGTCAGCAAAATACGGCTGGGGTTACTGCGAGCATGAAATTTTTTGATGATATAGGGTTGAGTTTGCAAAAACAATCCATCATGCTAGGCCGATTAGCGAATGAAAAGAATTTAGCGTATAAAAAATTAGAGCAAGAAAAAGACGAACAGCTTTACAGGAAGTCGCTTGATATTGCCAGAGCCAAGATTGAATATTCAAAGGCCAGTTTGGATGCGGCTAATCTTTCTTTTGCCAATATTAAAAGGAAATACGACGCTAATTTAGTGGATTTCACCACCTATTTAAGGGGCTTAACCACGCGCTTTGATGCAGAAGTGGCTTACAATTTAGTGCTCAACAATTATGAAGTGCAAAAAGCCAATTACATTTTTAACAGCGGGCATAAAATAGACGACTATGTGCATTAAGGGATAAAAATGATACGAAAAATTTTAATAGGACTTTTTTTGAGTTTTTTGAGCATGGAAGCTGGCGAAAAAGTGTATGCGATTTTCAATGTGAGAGCGGCACAAGATTCCAAGCTCACCTTAGACAGCACAGGGATTGTGGATAGCATTAAGGTTACTGAGGGGAGCGTGGTCAAAAAGGGCGATGTTTTGTTGCTTTTGTATAATCAAGACAAACAGGCTCAGAGCGATTCTACCGAACAACAACTCATTTTCGCTAAAAAGCAATACCAACGATACAGCAAAATTGGGGGCGCTGTGGATAAAAACACCCTAGAGGGTTATGAGTTCACTTACAGGCGCTTGGAATCAGATTACGCTTATTCTATTGCGGTATTGAATAAAACCATTTTAAGAGCCCCTTTTGATGGCGTGATAGCGAGTAAAAACATTCAAGTGGGCGAAGGGGTGAGTGCGAATAACACGGTGTTATTGAGACTAGTCAGCCATGCCAGGAAATTGGTTATTGAATTTGATTCTAAATATATTAATGCAGTCAAAGTGGGGGATACTTACACTTATTCTATAGATGGGGATTCTAATCAGCATGAAGCTAAAATCACTAAGATTTACCCCACGGTTGATGAAAACACCAGGAAAGTGAGCGCTGAAGCCCTTTTGTCTAAGCCTATGGCAGTGGGGCTTTTTGGCGATGGGTTTATCCAAACGAAATAATAGGATATTTTGATGTATAAAACAGCGATTAATCGTCCTATTACGACCTTGATGTTTGCTTTGGCGATTGTCTTTTTTGGGACTATGGGTTTTAAAAAATTGAGCGTGGCGCTTTTCCCTAAAATTGATCTGCCTACAGTGGTGGTTACTACGACTTATCCTGGGGCTAGCGCTGAAATCATAGAGAGTAAGGTAACCGATAAGATTGAAGAAGCGGTGATGGGGATTGATGGGATCAAAAAGGTTACTTCTACGAGTTCTAAAAATGTGAGTATCGTCGTCATTGAATTTGAGTTAGAAAAACCTAATGAAGAAGCCTTAAACGATGTGGTTAATAAAATTTCTTCGGTGCGTTTTGATGATTCTAACATTAAAAAACCCTCTATCAATAAATTTGATACCGACAGCCAAGCCATTATTTCATTGTTTGTGAGCAGTTCAAGCGTGCCGGCTACAACCCTTAATGACTACGCTAAAAACACCATTAAACCCATGCTCCAAAAAATCAATGGGGTAGGGGGCGTGCAGCTCAACGGCTTTAGGGAGCGCCAGATTAGGATTTATGCGGATCCCACTTTGATGAATAAATACAATCTCACTTATGCGGATCTTTTCAGCACGCTTAAAGCGGAGAATGTGGAAATTGATGGGGGGCGCATTGTCAATAGCCAAAGGGAATTGTCTATTTTAATTAATGCGAATAGTTATAGCGTTGCGGATGTAGAAAAGATTCAAGTGGGTAATCATGTGCGTCTTGGCGATATTGCAAAAATTGAAATCGGTTTGGAAGAAGACAACACTTTTGCGAGCTTTAAAGACAAACCCGGTGTGATTTTAGAAATCCAAAAGATTGCCGGAGCGAATGAAATTGAAATCGTGGATAGGGTGTATGAAGCGTTAAAACACATTCAAGCCATTAGCCCTAGTTATGAAATCAGACCCTTTTTAGACACCACGAGCTATATCCGCACCTCTATTGAAGACGTGAAATTTGACTTGATTTTAGGAGCGATTTTAGCGGTTTTAGTGGTGTTTGCGTTCTTGCGTAACGGCACGATCACCCTTGTTTCAGCGATCTCTATCCCTATTTCTATCATGGGGACTTTTGCGCTCATTCAATGGATGGGCTTTTCATTAAACATGCTCACCATGGTGGCTTTAACGCTAGCGATAGGGATCATCATTGATGATGCGATCGTGGTGATTGAAAACATCCATAAAAAGCTAGAAATGGGCATGAGTAAACGAAAAGCGAGCTATGAGGGGGTGAGGGAGATTGGCTTTGCTCTAGTGGCGATTTCAGCGATGCTGCTCTCTGTTTTTGTGCCTATAGGGAACATGAAAGGCATTATCGGGCGCTTTTTTCAAAGCTTTGGGATCACGGTGGCTTTAGCGATCGCTCTCTCGTATGTGGTGGTCGTTACGATTATCCCCATGGTAAGCTCAGTCGTGGTCAATCCCAGGCATTCTCGTTTTTATGTGTGGAGTGAGCCTTTTTTTAAGGCTTTAGAGTCTCGTTATACCAAGTTGCTCCAATGGGTATTAAACCACAAGCTCATTATCTCTATAGCGGTGGTTTTGGTGTTTGTGGGTTCGCTTTTTGTGGCTTCTAAATTGGGTATGGAGTTCATGCTGAAAGAAGATAGGGGGAGATTTTTAGTGTGGCTTAAGGCTAAACCGGGTGTGAGCATAGATTACATGACACAAAAGAGTAAGATCTTTCAAAAAGCGATTGAAAAACATGCTGAAGTGGAATTCACCACCTTGCAAGTGGGTTATGGCACCACACAAAACCCTTTTAAGGCTAAGATTTTTGTGCAACTCAAGCCTTTAAAAGAGCGTAAAAAAGAGCATCAATTGGGGCAATTTGAGTTGATGAGCGTTTTAAGGAAAGAGTTGAGAAGCTTGCCTGAAGCTAAAGGTTTAGATACTATTAATCTTTCTGAAGTCTCGCTTTTAGGTGGCGGTGGGGATAGTTCGCCCTTCCAAACCTTTGTGTTTTCCCATTCTCAAGAAGCGGTGGATAAAAGCGTGGAGAATTTGAAAAAATTCTTATTGGAAAACCCTGAATTAAAAGGCAAAATTGAAGGCTATCATACAAGCACGAGTGAATCGCAACCGCAATTGCAACTCAAAATCTTAAGACAAAACGCCAACAAATACGGCGTGAGCGCTCAAACCATTGGATCAGTGGTGAGCTCTGCTTTTTCTGGGACTTCTCAAGCGAGCGTGTTCAAAGAAGATGGTAAAGAATACGACATGATCATTAGAGTGCCTGATAACAAGCGCGTTTCTGTAGAGGACATCAAACGCTTGCAAGTGCGTAATAAATACGATAAATTGATGTTCTTAGACGCTTTGGTGGAAATCACAGAAACTAAAAGCCCGTCCAGTATTTCTCGTTATAACCGCCAACGCAGCGTTACGGTGCTCGCTCAACCTAAAGCGGGTATCTCTTTAGGGGAAATTTTAACGCAAGTGAGCAAAAACACTAAAGAATGGCTGGTTGAAGGGGCGAATTACAGATTCACCGGTGAAGCGGATAATGCTAAAGAGACTAATGGGGAGTTTTTAGTCGCTTTAGCGACAGCGTTTGTGTTGATTTATATGATTTTAGCGGCGTTGTATGAGTCCATTTTAGAGCCTTTTATCATCATGGTTACCATGCCCTTAAGCTTTTCAGGGGCGTTTTTTGCTCTGGGTTTAGTCCATCAGCCTTTGAGCATGTTCTCTATGATAGGCTTGATCTTGCTCATTGGTATGGTGGGTAAAAACGCTACGCTTTTAATTGATGTGGCGAATGAAGAGCGTAAAAAAGGTTTGAATATCCAAGAAGCCATTTTATTTGCCGGCAAAACCCGTCTAAGACCGATTTTAATGACGACCATTGCGATGGTTTGTGGCATGCTGCCTTTAGCGTTGGCGAGTGGGGATGGAGCAGCGATGAAATCCCCTATAGGGATTGCGATGAGTGGGGGCTTAATGATTTCTATGGTGTTAAGCTTACTCATTGTGCCGGTGTTTTATCGTTTGCTCGCTCCCATAGACGATAAAATCAAGCGGTTTTATCAAAACCAAAAAGCTTTAGAATGAAAAAGATTGTTTTCATTTTGGCTCTATGGGTGGGCTTGTTGGGGGCGTTTGAGCCTAAAAAAAGTCATATTTATTTTGGGGCTATGGTGGGTTTAGCCCCCATTAAAATAACCCCCAAACCGGCTAGCGATTCTTCTTATACGGCTTTTTTATGGGGGGCTAAAGGGGGGTATCAATTCGCTTTTTTTAAAGCTCTAGCGTTAAGGGGTGAATTTTCCTACCTTATGGCGATCAAACCCACCGCATTGCACACGATTAACACTTCGTTATTGAGCTTAAATATGGATGTGTTAAGCGATTTTTACACTTACAAAAAATACAGCTTTGGGGTGTATGGGGGGCTTGGGATAGGGTATTTTTATCAAAGCAACCATTTAGGCATGAAAAATAGTTCGTTTATGGGTTATAACGGCTTGTTTAATGTGGGGCTTGGTAGCACAATCGATCGCCACCACCGCGTAGAGCTTGGGGCTAAGATCCCTTTTTCAAACACCAGAAATTCTTTTAAAAATTCTTATTTTTTAGAGAGCGTTTTTATCCATGCGGCTTATAGCTATATGTTTTAAGAGAGAATAGCCTATTGGTGGTCGTTATCAATAAGATAAGATCCTTAATGATATAAGGAGATCGTGCCGTTTTTAATTAAATTGTATAATGGATAGCATCAAAAAATATAACAACGAGTATGATCACATGAAAGGGTTCAAAATATGACTTATAGAAGTAGCAAAACAGATTTAAAGAATGAACGCTTTAGTAAAAACCGCTCTTTTAAGGGCATTAAAAAGAAAATCGCTAAAAAATATACAATCAAAAACTCGCCTTTGACAATTTACTCCTTAAAAACGCATTCAAATTCTTCTCTATCCTTTAATAAAAAAATCTTCTTAGGGCTTGGGTTTGTTTCGGCTTTGAGCGCTGAAGATTATAATAGTTCAGTGTATTGGCTCAATAGCGTGAATGAAAATCACAGCAACAAATCCTACTATATCAGCCCTTTACGCACTTGGGCTGGGGGGAATAGGAATTTCACGCAAAATTATAACAATAGCAAATTATATATAGGGACAAAAAACGCGTCCGCAACGCCCAACAATTCTTCTATATGGTTTGGGGAAAAGGGCTATGTAGGTTTTATTACAGGGGTTTTTAAGGCAAAAGACATTTTTATCACAGGAGCTGTTGGCTCAGGTAATGAATGGAAAACCGGCGGAGGCGCGATACTGGTTTTTGAAAGCTCAAACGAATTAACCACTAACGGAGCTTATTTTCAAAATAACAGAGCCGGGACGCAAACTTCTTGGATCAATTTGATTTCCAATAACAGCGTGAATTTGACAAACACGGATTTTGGCAACCAAACCCCTAATGGGGGCTTTAATGTTATGGGGCGAAAGATTACTTATAATGGCGGGATTGTCAATGGCGGGAATTTTGGCTTTGATAACGTGGATAGCAACGGCGCAACCACCATTAGCGGGGTAACTTTCAACAATAACGGCGCGCTCACTTATAAGGGTGGGAATGGTATTGGGGGGAGTATCACTTTCACTAACTCTAATATCAATCATTACAAACTCAATCTTAACGCCAATAGCGTTACTTTTAATAACAGCACTCTGGGGAGCATGCCTAATGGCAATACTAATACTATAGGGAATGCTTACATTCTTAATGCAAATAATATTACCTTTAATAACTTGACCTTTAATGGGGGGTGGTTCGTTTTTGATAGAACTAACGCTAATGTTAATTTTCAAGGCACAACCACGATCAACAACCCCACTTCACCCTTTGTCAATATGACCGGTAAGGTGAGTATTAACGCTAATGCGATTTTTAATATTCAAAATTACACGCCTAGCATAGGGAGCGCTTACACGCTCTTTAGCATGAAAAATGGCAACATCACTTATAATGATGTCAATAACTTATGGAATATCATCAGACTTAAAAACACGCAAGCCACAAAAGACAACAGCAAAAACGCCACTTCTAATAACAACACCCACACTTACCATGTAACCTACAATTTAGGCGGCACGCTCTATCATTTCAGACAAATTTTTAGCCCTGATTCTATTGTTTTACAATCCGTCTATTATGGCGCGAACAATATTTACTACACCAATAGCGTGAATATCCATGACAATGTCTTTAATTTAAAAAATATTAATGATGATAGGGCTGATACGATTTTTTATCTTAACGGCTTGAACACTTGGAATTACACTAATGCGAGATTTGCTCAAACCTATGGCGGGAAAAACAGCACTTTAGTCTTTAACGCTACGACCCCTTGGGCTAATGGCAGCATCCCTAAATCTAACAGCACGGTGCGTTTTGGGGGGTATGAGGGAGTCAATTGGGGGAAAACGGGCTATATCACCGGCACTTTCACAGCCGATAGGGTTTATATCACCGGTAACATGATGACTGGTAATGGCGCTCAAACCGGTGGGGGGGCGACTTTGAATTTTGTGGGTGCGACTGAAATTAATATCGCTGGAGCCACTTTTAAAAACCTAAAAACCACTTCACAAAACTCTTACATGACTTTTATCGCTTTAGGGAATGGCTCTGGGAGCGCTAAAATCAATGTCTCTCAATCTGATTTTTACGATTGGACGAATGGGGGGTATGATTTTACCGGTAACAGCGCTTTTGATAGCGTGAATTTCAACAAGGCTTATTACAAATTTCAAGGCGCTGAAAATTCTTACAATTTTAAAAACACGAATTTTTTAGCAGGGAATTTCAAATTCCAGGGCAAGACCACCATTGAAAAATCCGTTTTAAATGACGCTTCTTATTCTTTTGATGGCATAAATAACGCCTTTAATGAAGGCAAATTTAATGGCGGTTCGTTTAATTTCAACCACGCAGAGCAAACAAACGCTTTTAATAACAACTCGTTTAATGGCGGATCGTTTAGTTTTAACGCCAAGCAAGTGGATTTTAATGGGAATGTTTTTAATGGGGGGGTGTTTAATTTCAACAATACCCCTAAAGTCAGTTTTACTGATGACACTTTCAATGTGAATAACCAATTCAAAATAAATGGCGCTCAAACAACTTTTACTTTCAATAAGGGCGTTGTTTTTAACATGCAAGGGCTTTTGAGCAGCCTAAGCGTAGGCACGACTTATCAATTGCTTAACGCTAAAAGCGTGGGTTATAAGGACAACAATAACGCTTTGTATCAAATGCTGCGCTGGATTAGTGGGGAAAATCCTAGCGGCACGCTAGTAAATAAGGATCAATCCACGCCAAACAATACTAAAACTTATAATGTCCAATTCACTGATAACGGCTTGACTTACTACATTAAAGAAAATTTTAATAACGGGATCACGCTCACTCGTTTATGCACTCTAGGTTATACGCATTGCGTGAATATCCATAATGATGCGTTTAATCTCAAAAATGTCAATAACAACGCCAGTAACACCGTGTTCTACCTCAACGGCATGACGACTTGGAAGATCGCTGGCACAGGCGTTTTCACGCAAGATTATAGCGGCACTAACAGCGTTTTAGTGTTCAACCAAACCACCCCTTTCCTTAATGGGGCGAATCCCACTTCTAATAGCGTGGTGGGTTTTGGGAAAACTTCAGGGGCTGAATGGGGGCTAGTGGGCTACATTCAAGGCGCTTTTAAAGCGAGTCAAATTGATATTACCGGCACGATTCGATCTGGTAATGGGGCCAAAACCGGTGGGGGTGCGACTTTAGTCTTTAACGCTCAAGAGCGTTTGAATATCGCTAACGCTCATTTGAATAACGATAAAGCCGGTTTGCAAAATTCATGGATGAATTTCATCGTTAATAATGGCAATTTGAATGTAACAAATGCAAATTTTAGCAACCAAACCCCTAATGGAGGCTTTAACCTTAAAGCCAATAATATCACTTGGGATAAAGGGTCTGTGAGTGGGGGGGGGAATTTTGGCGTGGATAATGCTAACGCTAATGGGAAGGCGGTGATTAAAAATGTTAGTTTCAGCGATAACGGCACTTTGATTTATAAGGGGGGCGAAAACAGCGCCGGAAATTCCCTAACCTTAGAAAACAACACCTTCAATTCCTATAACATTAACGCCAGAGCGCAAAACCTTATTTTCAACAACAACTCGTTTAATGGCGGTAGCTATTCGTTTAACGACACTAAAAATGTTACTTTTAAAGGCACAAACACGCTCATTAACAGCAATCCTTTCAGCCGCCTTCAAGGCTCAATCGCTATTGACAATAATAGTATCTTTAACATTGAAAGGGATTTGATTAACAACACCACCTACACGCTTTTAAGCGGGAATAACATTAAATATAATAATCAAATTTTAGCGGATAATGTTTTTTCAAAAAATTTGTGGGATTTGATCCATTATGGTGGCGAACAAGGGACTTTATTAAGGGCGGAGAAAAACACTTATTTTGTGCAATTCACCCAAAGCAACGGCCAAAAATTTGTTTTTGAAGAGACTTTTAATCCGGGTTCTATCACCTATAAATATTTCACTATCCATTCTTCGCCCTTCCACACAAACGCTGATTCTAAGGATATTTGGAGTCAGGTAAAAAAACAATTTGATTTTGTGCCTGGAAAAACCCCGGTGTGCGTTGGGGTGTGCTATATCGCGCCCTATAAAAATCAAAACCTTATCGGCTCTAGCGCTTTTGCATGGTCGCTGAATTTTGGGGCTACAGTGGTAGGGACTTTGCTTTTAGGGAGTGCGCAAGAAAAGGCTAATGACAATGGAGGGTCTATCTGGTTTGGTAAGAATAATTTGTTGTATTTGCATGGCAATTTTAACGCGACTAATATCTTTTTAACCAATAACTTTAATGTGGGTAATCCTAACGCCGGCGGTGGGGCAACGATTAATTTTAACGCTGATGAAACCTTGAGCGCTGACGGGTTGAATTACACGAATTTCCAAACCGTGGCTATGGGCTTACAAACTAGCGCGAGCCAGCATTCATGGGCGAATTTTAATTCCAGGCTTTCTATGGAGATTAAAAACTCTAACTTTAGGGATTTCACATGGGGAGGCTTTAGGTTTAATTCAGGGCGCATGGTTTTTGAAAACACCACTTTTAGTGGCTGGACTAATATTAACGGAGCGACTGAGAGCGACTCATCGTATGTGAATATGGTTGCAAATACGGATTTGATTTTTTCTAATTCTATTTTAGGGGGGGGTATTCGCTATGATTTGAAAGCTAATAACATTATTTTCAATAATTCCCAAATCGTCATTGATGTGTCTAAGAATGTGAATCAGTCTTCATTGAATGGGAATGTTACTTTCAATCATTCCAGGCTTTCAGTCAAGCCCAACGCTGCTATTAATATTGGGGATAGCCAAACCCAAACGACTTTAGAAAACGCTTCAAGCCTTTCTTTTTACAACAACAGCGTGGCGAATTTTAACGGCGCAACCGCTTTTAACGGGGTTTCTTACTTGAATTTAAACCCTAACGCTCAAGTCAGCTTCAATCAAGCGAATTTCAATAACGCTAATGTAACCTTTTATGGCATCCCGCTATTTGGTAAAACGCCTGATTTTGGCAACTCCACACGCCTGATTAATTTCAAAGGGAATACAAATTTCAATCAAGCGACACTCAATTTAAGGGCTAAAAATATCCACATCAATTTCCAAGGCGCTTCTACTTTTGAAAATAACTCTACGATGAATTTGGCTGAAAGTTCTCAAGCGAGTTTTAACGCTCTTAGTGTAGAGGGGGAAACGAATTTCAACCTCAACGGATCAAGCTTGTTGAATTTCAATGGCAACAGC
>NZ_MTWR01000036.1:0-46119 GCF_001998165.1 Helicobacter pylori
ATGTTTTAAGGAACAGCGATTTTAGATTTTGGTGAGCTTGGTTTTAAGGGTGTTTTAGTAGAAACAATTGCTATTGTTACACAAAAATCAAAAGAAGTTTTAGCACGTTCGTTACCCCTAAATCTAAGCATCAAGCAAAAGCTAAGCTATATTTTTGACAAACAATTACCCTATTGGGTTATCTATCGTAACGCTTTTTTTGATAAGGTGTTTCATTCCATGCAGTTTGGTCTTTTTGAAGTGTTTAGAGACAGACAAATCACTAATTCTGTGTTAGTTAAAAATGGTATTCGTGTGATTAAATCTCGCAATATTGATGAAAACGGGAAGATTATTAGCATTGAAAATTACGATAGCTACATTCAAGAAGAGGTTTTAAATCCGTTCAAGATAGCTTCATTTTTAAACAGAGATGATGTCTATTTAACCCCCAACATGACCTATAAACCAAGGATTTTAAAAAAAGAAAAAGGCTATGTGGTTAATGGATCTGTGGCTATTTTAATCCCTAAAAACCCTATATCTTTAAGCAAGAAACAATGCGATTATATCTCTAGCATTGAATTTAGAGATTTTTATAAAATCGCTAGGAATTATCAAACGCGCACCTTAAATATTGATAGCATGAGTTGCTTTTGGTTTGGGATTTTAAAGGATAGCTAATGAAAGAACAGCAAATTATTGATTTTTTAAAACTTAGAAATTATGATATTAGAAAAACACAAAACGCGCGATGGATAGATCAAAATTGTATTTTAGAATTTACGCAATATAATATTGAAAAATCATTTTCTATTAGGGATATTTGGGATAGCCCTTACACCAATGAAAATGTTAAAATGATTTTTTCTAAACCTGATTTAAATTCTGACTTTTCCATGCATGAATACGATAAGTTTTTTTCTCAGCCTATTAAATTACTAGCCTATAGCGGTATTTTATTTGAAACAAAAACTGGCAATAGAAATATTTATACCATACAAAACATAGAGCTATTAGAATATCTCATGCAAAGAGAAACAAACGCTTTAAAATTCCTTATTTTATACATTCAAAAGGTATTAATGGATAATGGGATTGATCCTATATTTGACAACTTTTTACAAAAACAAGACACAGAAAGTTTTAAACAACTAAAAGATGGTTTCACTCATTTTACTATCAATAACACAGCAATCAAAAACACTACGGAATGTTTTAGGATTTTTACTAAAATTATCAATCCTTTAGCTTTTTATTATGGTAAAAAAGGCACAAGAAAAGGGTTTTTATCCAACACTATAATTACAAAAGATGAGCTTAATTACAATCGTATCAATTGGCGAGATATAGGAAAAGATAAAAATATCACCAGACAAGAATACGATCTTATAAACTCTAAAAGGATTGCTAATTCTAACTATCTTATTTCAAAAGCTAAGAAAGTGGTGAAACAATATAATGATAAATTCAATCATTCTCTTTCTGAAGTGAAAGGAGAAAATGAAACAGCGCAAGCCACACAAATACACCATATTTTCCCTATTCAAGACTTTCCTCTTATTGCTGATTATATAGAAAATCTTATCGCACTCACGCCTAATCAGCATTTTATTTACGCCCACCCTAATAATCAAACCCGCCTGATTGATAAAGGTTTTCAATATATCTGTTTATTAGCTAAAACAAATATAATTTTTAATGACACTCAAGGCGTATATGATTGGAACGATTATATTGTTGTGTTGAATATGGGTCTTAAAACAACTATCTTTTCTCAAGTCAAGAACGAATGGGAATTATTAGAAGCAATAGATGCTTTTTATTTTGATTTTAACAAGAGCAAAGATCCAAGTTGGTCATACTTGCTAGATAAAAACGATTTAAGAGCTTTCAAGCTAAAATTTTAATAAGTTTTATTGAAACTGGCTATAAAAACCCGCTTGACTTATCTTAGTCTTTCTTAAGCCATGCTTTGTTAGTAGCATTCTAAAACCTTTAAACAAAAACTAATGAGCGTTATTTTATAATCCTTTAAAAAAATGAAAGGTTATTGTTGCTTGTTTCTTGCTTTTTAAACGCTATTGACCCTTTTAATTTAGGGGTGTTGTTGAGCCGTTTTCAAATCAAAAATGGTTGTATTTATGGGGTGTGTTCTTACAAGTCTTCAAAATTTGTCCATGGCTATGAAGAAAGCAAAGTGCAGGTTTTAAACGCTCTCAATACTTTAAGCGTGCATCCAATTTGGCAATCCAATCAAGAGAGCGTTACAAAAATCAAAGGAACTTTTGTTTTTATTTTAGAAAACGACTTGCATTTAGACGAAAACGCTTTCTACAAGAAACTCTTAAACTCGCTCATAGACAACGACTTTTTTAACCGCTCTAATTTAATGAATTTAATGACTCTCAATCAAAAACGCTTTTTAAGCGGTTTTTTTGAAAGCAGGGGCAGCATTGATACGCAACGAAATTTTTTAACTTTAGATTACTTCTTTCATAGCCCTTTAGAATTTAACAAGTTCCATTATTTAATTGATTTTTTCAATATCCCTAGCGAAGCGCTGAATTTTAATTTTAGGGAATTACAGCATGAACATGTGCAAGGCATTAACCAACGAAACGCTCAATTCAGGATTTATTTGGATTGGTATTTATACCATATCGGTCTGTTTAACCCCTATAAAGTGCGAATCGCTCATCATGTTTTTAAAACTACCCTTATTTATGATGGTATTTATTATAAATTAAACTATCCGCCAACAACAAAGTATCATGGTAATGGCTTTACAGAACGCGCTCATTTTTATTTGAAAAATATTTATCAACAGGATTTAGATGATAAAAGCATTGAAAGATTAAGGGAACAGTTAGGATGGATTCAAAAGAGTGAGGAATTTAGACGAGATAGCAAAATCATCAATTTTTATCGTATTTCAACGCCTAATGTTTGCAGTGCATGCTGTGATGATTATGACATTAAAGAAAGAAGTTTTCTTTCTTTACCTTTATATCAAATCACTCAAAGATCTGATTCCTACTATACTGAAATACACCATGTGATTTCTTTAGGCAAAAATAAAGAATTAGATGTTTTAGAAAATCTCGCTAAACTTTGCCCTACTTGTCATAGGGCTTTAAAAAAGGGGGCTAGCGCAGAAGGGTTTCAAAAACGCTTGATTAGAAATATTCTCAATCGCAATAAAGACAATTTAGAGTTCGCGCAATTGCGTTTTGAAACCGATGATTTTCCAACGCTTGTTAATCGTATTTGTGAAAGCTTGAAATGAGTTATAAAATTTTAGATTTATTTTGTGGGGCTGGGGGTTTTAGCACTGGGTTAGAGTATTTAAAAGAGTTTGACACTTTAATAGGGCTAGATTGCGATAAACAAGCCCTAATCACTTTTGAAAACAACCATAAAAACGCTATAGGTGTTTGTGGGGACATCACTCAAGCTGAAATTAAAGAAAAAGTCATCAAACTAGCCCAAACATTAGAAATCAACATGATCATTGGCGGACCTCCCTGTCAAGGCTTTTCTAATAAAGGGAAAAATTTAGGGCTAAAAGACCCTAGGAATTTTTTATTCTTAGAATATATAGAAATAGTCAAAGCCATAAAGCCAGAAATTTTTATCATTGAGAATGTGAAAAACATAATCTCTTGCGCTAAAGGCTATTTTTTAGAAGAAATTAAAGAAAGGTTGAACGCTTTAGGGTATCAATTAAGCTATCAAATCCTAAACGCTAAAGATTATGGCGTGCCTCAAAACAGAGAGAGGGCTTTTATTGTAGGGGCTAGTCGTTTTAGTTTTGATTTCAATCTTTTAGAGCCTTCTCAAAGCGTGAATATTCAAGATGCCATAAGCGATTTAGCTTATCTTTGTTCTAATGAGGGGGCGTTTGAGAGCGATTATTTAAACCCTATCCAATCAAGCTATCAGGCTTTAATGCGAAAAGATAGCCCCAAATTATACAACCATCAAGCCACCAACCACTCGCAAGCCGCTTTAGAGAAATTAAAGCTCATTAACAAAGAGCAGGGCAAAGAATGCTTGCCTAAAAACTTGCATGGCAAACAGCAATTCAAAAGCACATGGGGGCGCTTAAATTGGAATAAAATCAGCCCCACCATAGACACACGATTTGACACTCCCAGCAACGGCACCAACTCCCACCCCGAATTGCACCGCTCTATCACGCCCAGAGAAGCGGCCAGGATACAAAGTTTTAGCGATAATTATATCTTTTATGGCAATAAAACGAGCGTTTGTAAGCAAATCGGTAACGCTGTGCCTCCTCTTCTAGCCCTAGCCTTAGGCAAAGCGATCTTAAAAAGCTTAAGAAAATGATACAAATTTATCACGCTAACGCTTTTGAAATCATCAAAGATTTTCACCAGCAGAATTTAAAAGTGGATGCGATCATCACGGATCCTCCTTACAACATTTCGGTTAAAAACAATTTTTCCACCCTAAAGAGCGCTAAAAGACAAGGTATAGACTTTGGGGAATGGGATAAAAATTTCAAGCTTTTAGAATGGATCAAGCGCTACGCCCCCCTAATCAATCCAAACGGCTGCATGGTGATTTTTTGCTCTTACAGGTTTATAAGCTATATCGCTGATTTTTTAGAAGAAAACGGCTTTGTAGTCAAAGACTTTATCCAATGGGTTAAAAATAATCCCATGCCAAGAAACATCCACCGGCGCTATGTCCAAGACACGGAATTTGCCCTGTGGGCGGTTAAAAAGAAAGCTAAGTGGGTGTTTAACAAACCTGAAAATGAAAAATACTTACGGCCTTTGATTTTAAAAAGCCCTGTGGTGAGCGGGCTTGAAAAGACCAAACACCCCACGCAAAAAAGCCTAGCCTTAATGGAAAAAATCATTTCCATCCACACAAACCCTAATGACATCGTTCTAGATCCTTTCATGGGGAGCGGCACCACCGGCTTAGCGTGCAAAAATTTAGAACGAAATTTTATCGGCATAGAATCAGAAAAAGAATATTTTCAAACCGCCAAAAAGCGTTTGAATCTGTTTTAAAAACGCTATTTGAATGAGATTGTGTTATAGTTGTTTAAAAGGATATTTTGAATGAAAAGAATGTTAGCGGAGTTTGAAAAAATCCAAGCGATTCTAATGGCGTTCCCCCATGAGTTTAGCGACTGGGCGTATTGCATCAAAGAGGCTAGGGAAAGTTTTTTAAACATCATTCAAACCATAGCCCAACACGCTAAAGTGCTAGTGTGCGTCCATAATAACGATACTATCGGCTATGAAATGCTTAAAAACTTACCCGGTGTAGAGATCGCAAAGGTCGACACTAACGACACATGGGCTAGGGATTTTGGAGCGATCAGTATTGAAAATCAGGGCGTTTTAGAGTGCTTGGATTTTGGCTTTAATGGTTGGGGGTTAAAATACCCGTCCAATTTAGACAATTTAGTGAATTTCAAACTCAAAAGTTTAGGGTTTTTAAAACACCCTTTAAAAACGATGCCCTATATTTTAGAGGGCGGGAGCGTAGAAAGCGATGGGGCTGGGAGTATTTTAACCAACACCCAATGCCTGCTAGAAAAAAATCGTAACCCCCATTTGAATCAAAATGAGATAGAAAACATGCTTAAAAAGGAATTAGGGGCTAAACAGGTGCTGTGGTATTCTTATGGCTATCTCAAAGGCGATGATACGGATAGCCATACCGACACGCTCGCTCGCTTTTTAGATAAAGACACCATTGTTTATAGCGCATGCGAGGATGAAAACGATGAGCATTACACAGCCTTAAAAAAAATGCAAGAAGAATTAAAAATCTTTAAAAAACTAGACGGAACGCCTTATAAACTCATTCCTCTAGAAATCCCTAAAGCCATTTATGATGAAAACCAACAACGCTTGCCGGCGACTTATGTGAATTTTTTATTGTGCAATAACGCTTTAATCGTCCCCACTTACAACGACCCTAAAGACGCGCTCATTTTAGAAACCTTAAAACAACACACGCCCTTAGAAGTGGTAGGGGTTGATTGCAACACTTTAATCAAACAGCATGGGAGTTTGCATTGTGTAACGATGCAACTTTATTGAATAAAATCACGCTTTTTGGCGTGGTTCAAGGCGTGGGCATGCGCCCTTTTGTTTATACCCTGGCTCAAAAATTAGAGCTTGTAGGCTTTGTGCGTAACACCCAAGCGGCTTTAGAGATCATCTTACCCGCTCACAAAACAGAGTCTTTTTTAAACGCCCTAAAAAAAGAATTACCCCCCTTAGCTTTGATTAAAAAAATCATTATTAGCCCTTATGATAAGGCGCTTCATTTCAATGGTTTTAGGATTTTAGAAAGCAAGAACCACCCTTTAAATTTGCTCAGTCAAATCCCTAAAGATTTAGGCGTGTGCAAGGATTGCTTGCACGAAATTAGAGATAAAAACTCCCCTTATTTTCATTACGCTTTCAATTCTTGCGCGAAATGCGGGGCGAGATACAGCCTTTTAAACGCCATGCCCTATGACAGAGAAAACTCCGCCTTAAAACCTTTCAAACTCTGTGAATTTTGTGCTTCTATTTATCAAGACCCTACCAATAAGCGCTTCCACATTCAAGGCATCAGCTGCAAAAAGTGCGGTATCGCGCTCAATTATAAGCGATTCAAAAACGATGACGCTCTTTTAGAATGCACTAAAGACATTCAAAAAGGTAAAATCATCGCTCTTAAAGGTTTGGGAGGCTTTGCTCTCTTGTGCGATGCGAGGAATTTTCAAACCATAGAAAGATTACGGCTTTTAAAAAACCGCCCCTTAAAGCCTTTCGCGCTCATGTTTAAAGATTTGAACACAGCCAAACAGCATGCGTTTTTGAACGCGTTAGAATGCGAAAGCTTAATTTCTGCAAGCGCCCCCATTCTTTTAGCGCGTAAAAAACCCGATACACCATTAGCCCCCAATATCGCTAAAAACTCCCCCTTTTATGGCGTGATTTTGCCCTATACCCCTTTGCATACTCTATTATTGGATTTATTGGATTTCCCTATTGTGTTCACGAGCGCGAATTTCAGCTCCCTCCCTTTAGCAAGCGATGAAAAAGAGATCGATTCGCTTCATTTTATTTTTGATTTTAAGCTCACGCACAATCGCGCCATCATCCACAGGATTGATGATAGTATCGCACAGCGCGTGGATAATATCATTCGCCCCATGCGTTTGGCTAGAGGGTTTGCCCCCCTTTACCTTGCTTTGCCCAAACGCTCTAACCATTCACCCAAAAAGATTTTAGCGCTTGGAGCGGAGCAAAAAGGGCATTTTAGCTTATTGGATAGCGAAACTTCCATTCTTTTACTCTCGCCTTTCTGTGGGGATTTGAGCGTTTTAGAAAATGAAAAACACTTTAAAGAAACCTTGAATTTTTTCTTAAAAACCTATGATTTCAAACCCACGCTCTTAGCTTGCGACAAGCATCAAAACTACACCACCACTCAAATGGCTTTTGAATTTAATACGCCCTTATTGCAAGTCCAGCACCACCATGCCCACTTTTTAGCGAGCGTCTTAGACGCATTGTTACAAGATCCGCATTTAAACCACCCCTTTATAGGTATTGTTTGGGACGGGAGTGGGGCTTACGAAAATAAGATTTATGGGGCGGAGTGTTTTGTGGGGGATTTTGAATACATTGAAGAAGTGGCTAGGTTTGAAGAATTTTGGCTTTTAGGGGGGCAAAAAGCGATCAAAGAGCCTAAACGCTTGGTTTTAGAGATCGCTTTAAAACACCAACTCAACAAGCTTTTAGAGCACGTTCAAAAACATTTTAAAGAAGACGAATTAGAAATTTTTAAACAAATGCATGACAAAAAAATTCAAAGCGTCGCTACCAATTCCATAGGGCGTTTGTTTGATATAGTGGCGTTTAGTTTGGATTTAGTGGGAACGATTAGTTTTGAAGCAGAGAGCGGGCAGGTTTTAGAAAATCTAGCCCTACAAAGCGATGAGAGTGCTTTTTACCCTTTTACAATCAAAAACAGCGTGGTGCATTTGAAGGAATTCTATCAAGCGTTTGAAAAGGATTTGGGCGTTTTAGAGCCTGAACGCATCGCTAAGAAATTTTTTAACAGCCTAGTAGAAATCATTACCGCTTTGATTGCGCCTTTTAAAGAGCATGTGGTGGTGTGCAGTGGGGGCGTGTTTTGCAACCAATTGTTGTGCGAACAATTAGCCAAGCGATTCAAAAAGCTTCAAAGGGAGTATTTTTTCCACAAGCATTTCCCCCCTAATGACAGCAGTATCCCTATCGGTCAAGCCTTAATGGCGTATTTCAACCCTACAATCATCAAAAAAGGATAAAAAGGATAAAAATGGATAGCGTAACTCTAGCATGCGGGAACGGAGGAAAAGAAACAAACGCTTTGATTGAGCGGGTCTTTATGCTCTATTTAAAAGAATGGATTATTGCGTTTGATGAAGACGCCCCTAAATTTAAAGCTAGTGGGGAATATTGCGTGAGCACGGATAGTTTTGTCATCACGCCCTTAATTTTTAATGGGGGCGATATAGGCAAGCTTTGCGTTTGCGGGAGCGCGAATGACGTGAGCGTGCAAGGGGGCGAACCTTTGTTTTTGAATATGGGTTTTATTTTAGAAGAAGGCTTAGAAATCCCTCTTTTAAAGCAAATTTTACAATCCATACAAAAAGAATTGTTTAAAGCCAACTTAAAACTCCTCTCCCTAGACACTAAAGTCGTGCCAAAGGGGAGCGTGGATAAGCTTTTTATCAACACAACCTGTATAGGTAAAATCATCAAGCCAGGGATTTCTTCGCGCCATTTAAAGCAAGGGCAAGCCATTATCCTAAGCGACACGATCGCCAATCATGGGGCAAGCTTGTTTGCGATGCGTCATGAAATCAAGCTTAAAACGAATCTAGAAAGCGATTGCCAATTGCTCTATCCTTTATTAAAACCCCTATTTTTAAGCGATCTCAAAATTGATGCTTTAAGAGATGCGACTAGGGGCGGGTTAGCGAGCGTGCTGAACGAATGGGCGAACAGCTCCAGAGTGAAAATCGTTATAGAAGAAGAAAAAATCCCCTTAAAAGAAGAAACTAAAGGGATTTGCGAGATTTTAGGTCTAGAACCCTACACGCTAGCTAATGAGGGGGTGTTTGTGTTAGCGCTCAATCAAAAAGACGCCCCTAAAGCCTTAGAAATTTTAAAAAGTAATGAGAAAGCGAAAAACGCTTGCGTGATCGGCGGGGTGTTTGAAAACCCTTATCCTAGCGTGGTTTTAAAGAACGCATGGGGTTTTGAAAGGATTTTAGAGACGCCAGAGGGCGAATTATTGCCTAGGATTTGTTAAAACCAAGGTGCTTTTTAAAACCCTACCGCCTTTGCCCTCTAAAATTTTTTAGAGATCGCCTAAGTCTAAATCTGCTACACTCAAGCTATTTGAGAGAAAACTTACAATAAGAGAGCGTTTTAATAGTTGGTGTTACAAAAAAAGCGAGCTTGATATTGATGATAAAAAAACGCTTGAGATTGAGAGTGAAGCGACCAAGCCCCTTTTTAATGGCTCAAGTTTGTTTGAAGCGAATGTAAGCACAATATCGTAAAATCGCTAGCCTAACGCCTAATGGCGGAGCGTTTTTATAGCTCTATAAGAGCCTTGATTTTAGATCAAACCTCTAAAAGCTTCAAATAATACTCATAAGCTTCTTTGATGCCTTGCTCTAAAGGGATTTCTAACTCCCATTTTAAAGCCTTTTGTTTGGAAATATCCATAAGCTTTTGTTGCATGCCCACTGGTTTGGATAAGTCTTTCACAAACACGCCCTTATAGTCTAAAACCTGAGCGACCATTTCATAATACTCTTCAATGCTGTAATCCACGCCAGAGCCGACATTCATCACGCTAGGCATTTGAGCGATATCCTCATAAGCGAGAGCGATGAATTTCGCTAAATCTTTAGCGTTTAAATACTCTCTTCTGGCCGTGCCATCGCCCCACATCGCAAAATTTTTTTCATTTTTTAATTTAGCGGTGTGCATCCTAGCAATAAGCCCTGGTATCATGTGCGCTATCTTTTCTTCAAACTTGTCAAACTCGCCATAAAGGTTGCAAGGCACTAGAGTTTTATAAAAAACGCCCTTTTCAGCGCTCACGTATTCGCAATACTTCATCACAGAGAGTTTGGCTAAAGCGTAGCCTTCATTCGTTGGCTCTAAAGAGCCGTTCAATAAATCGCTCTCTTTTAAAGGGTTAGGGGCGTATTTAGGATAAGCGCAAGAGCTCGCTAGATTAATGGCTTTTTTGATGCCCAAATCCAAAGCGCTAGAAAAAAGGTACAAGCCCATGAGTAAATTCTCAACCATGTAAGTTGAAAGATCGTTCATGTTCGCCACAATGCCCCCTACTCTCCCGGCGCAATGGATAATGCCTGTAGGTTTGTATTCTTTCAAATAAGCTTGGACATTGTCTTTATCCAATAAATACAATTCGCTCTTTTTAGGGGTGAGTAAAGTAACATCAGGCTTGTTTTTTTTAAAATACAACGCCGTGTTCTGCCCCACCATGCCATAAGCGCCGGTGATTAAAATGATCTCATTCATAAAAATTCCTTAAAGTATAGCCCCCATCTTGCAAGTAAAGGTTTTTCTGGCATTCTTTTAAATCGTATTCTAACATGTCCTTAACCAACTCTTTTAAATCGTATTCCCTAACCCAGCCCAGCTCTTTTTCAGCCTTAGTGGGATCGCCTAAGAGCAAATCCACTTCAGTAGGCCTGAAATAGCGCTCGTCTATACGCACCACGATTTTGCCTGCTTTTAAATGGCTTAAGTTTAATTGTAAAGCGTTCGCTCTTTTTTCATCAATGCTTTTAATCAAACCGATTTCTTTAATCCCTGTATTTTGAAATTCTAGATCAATACCGATAAATCCAAAGCTCATTTTCACAAAATCGCGCACGCTTGTGGTCTTCCCTGTAGCGATCACATAATCTTGGGGGATGGGTGCTTGGAGCATTAAATGCATCATTTTCACGTAATCTTTGGCATGCCCCCAGTCTCTTTTAGCGTCTAAATTCCCTAAATACAAGCAATCCGTTAAGTTATACGCTATCGCGCTAGCGGCTCGTGTGATTTTGCGGGTTACAAAAGTTTCGCCCCTTACCCTGCTCTCATGGTTAAAAAGGATGCCATTAACCGCAAACAAATTATAAGCTTCTCTGTAATTTTTAGTGATGTAAAAGGCATACATTTTAGCGACCGCATAGGGGCTTCGTGGGTTAAAGGGGGTGTTTTCGTTTTGTGGGGTTTCTAAAACTTCGCCATACAATTCGCTCGTACTGGCTTGATAAAAGCGCGTTTTATTTTCTAAGCCTAAAATCCGCATGGCCTCTAAAATCCTTAGCGTGCCAATACCATCAGCGTTAGCGGTGTATTCTGGGGTTTCAAAAGAGACTTTCACATGGCTTTGAGCGGCTAGATTATAAATTTCTGTAGGCTTAGTGGTAGCGATTAAATGGATAAGGTTAGAGCTATCGGTCATATCCCCATAGTGCAAGAAAAAACGCCTTTTATGATCGCTATGCAAATCTTCATACAAATGATCGATCCTAGAAGTGTTGATGCTAGAAGAGCGCCTTTTTAACCCATGCACTTCATAGCCCAAATTCAGCAAGTATTCAGCCAGATAGCTCCCGTCTTGCCCGGTAACCCCGGTGATCAAAGCGATTTTTTCTTTCATTATTGTTCCTTATATTAAATTTTTTTGATTTTGTCTGTTAAAATCATCATCAACCCTTACAATATCGTCTTCACCGACATACTCGCCCACTTGGACCTCTATGATGATCAAAGGGATTTTGCCGTAATTAGCCAGGCGGTGTAGGGTGTTTTTAGGGATATAAGTGGACTCATTAGCTTGCAATTCAAACATTTTATGATCCAATTCCACGCTCGCCATCCCGCTAATCACCACCCAGTGTTCGCTCCTGTGGAAATGCTTTTGTAAAGAAAGCCTTGCGTTAGGTTTGACTTCTAAAATCTTAACCTTGTAACAACCGCTCTCATGCAAGACTTCATAGCTCCCCCAAGGGCGATACACTTTAGTGTGCGTTTGCAACAATTCTTGATTATGCGTTTCTATCTCGCTCACTAGGGCTTTTAAATCCTTAGCTTTGTCTTTATGAGCGATTAAAAGAGCGTCTTTAGTGTCAATGATCGCTAAATCCTCAACGCCTAAAAGAGCGCTCACTTTATGAGAAAACACTAAATTATTCTCGCTCTCTTTGGCAAAAACAGGCGTTTGATTCAGGCTGACATTTTCTTTAGTGCCGTTAGCCGCTTCTTCAAAAAGAGCGTTAAAATTCCCTAAATCGCTCCACTTGGCGTTTAATCCTACCATTTTGATTTTGTGGCTTTGCTGCATTAAAGCAATATCCACGCTCACATCTTCTAAATCTTGCATGCTCTTTTCGCTCAAACACGCGATCTTTTGTTCAAAAAAATACGTGTTTTCTAACGATTCAAACGCTCTTTCGCACCCCTTTAAAATAGTAGGGGCATGCTTTTTTAGTTCGTCTAAAAAAACGCCCGCTTGGAAAACAAACATGCCGCTATTGAAATAAAAACCCCCGCTTTTTTGAAACTCTATCGCTTTTTCTAGGCTTGGCTTTTCAATGAATCGCTTGACATCTAAAGCGTTAGGGCTTTCAATATACCCAAACTCCGTGTTGGGCTTGTCAATACTCACCCCAAAAGTGACTAAAAAACCTTTTTGGGCTAAATTAATCGCTTTTTTTATCGCATTTTCATACGCTTGAAGATCTTTAATCAGATGATCGCTTGGCGTAACGATGAGTAAATCTTCCCTCTCGCTCATTAAAGCGCTCAAACTAATGGCGTTAGCGGTGTTTTTACTCAAGCTCTCTAATAAAAAACCCACGCTCTTGTTTTGGATTTCGTTTTTTATTTCTTCTAGGGCTAAAAAATAATGCTTTTCATTGCACACGATGAGCGTTTCATCTACTAAGGAAGCGTTTCTTTTAAAACTCAACTCAAACAAGCTTTTATGATCAAAAAGCTTTAAAAATTGCTTAGGGTATAGGCTACGGCTTAAAGGCCATAAGCGTTTGCCGCTCCCCCCACTCAGTAAGATATTTTTAATTTTCATGGGTTTTCTTGTTAGGCTCTCTTTTGTTTTTTAGGGTTATTATAGCGTTTTTAATTGGGCATTTTTGAGTCACTTCAAAAACTCAGCGATGACTTCATTCTCTCTGGGTATAGGGAAAAAGATGTCAGTATTGGGCGAAATGAATACCCTACTCCCCTCTCTAATCACCACAATGGGAGCGATTTTGCTCTTGTCTCTTAAAATTTGATTGACCACTTGATTGATCCCCATGCCGCTTTGCCTCATCAACTGCATTAAAAGATAATCCCCAAAGAAATTGGTGGCTCCTTCTTTATTGCCCCTGTTATTTAAAGCTGAAGTGATCCCAATCAATAGGCCGTTAGTGAGCGTAGAAAGCAGTAACGGCACGCCATAGCGCTGGAAATTCCTTTCAATCAATTCCCCCACTAAGCCGTTATAGCCTTTAATGTCCGCCCCTTTAGCGTTAGTGAGCATGATATTGATGCCATGGGGAGTGATGATGCGACTCCATACAATATCCAAGCGGTATTCGCCCATTTTGTTATTGTTACTGTAATAGCCTATGACTTTAGAGCCTTTGGGGATTAAGACGGCTTTGCCCATGTGAGCGAAAATATCGCTTTCCACTTGCGCAATCACTTTACCAGCGATCTGGCTAGAAATGGGCGTGATCAAAAAAGCGGGTATCATTTTATCCGCTGTAATGGTGCGTAAAAGCTTGTTTTCATTAGTGGCGGTGTCTTTTTCTTTAAGGTTAGTGAAACCATCAATGCCCTTAGGGTTATCCATGGGGAAAATCAGGTTTTCTTCGTAATTTTTAGGGCCTTGTTTGAAAGGGGTGATGCGAGCGGCTAGTAAATCTAATTGCTTTAGAGAAAAATCTTTTTTAGGGGGGGTTGTGTTTGCTTTTAAATCCATGGGAGGGTTCTTAAAAGTTTCTTCTTTAGAATAATTCATTTCTTTGGAGTTTAGGGCTTTTAAAGCGGCTTTAAGCTGTTCTTGTAAGGCTTTGATGGTAGCGTCTTTGGAGCTTTCTGTGTTGGTTGGCTGTGGGCTTTGAGTGAAGGTGTAGTCTTGTAAGGGGTATTTCACCTCATCGTCATTTAAAAGGCTAGGCTGGTTATTTAAGGGGGCTTTTGGCTTTTGATGATAGACTAAAGAAATGGTTGTAATCGTTGCAAAACCCCCTACAAAAACAATCGCCCCCTTAAGCCACTTATTCATCTTTAGCCTTTTTGACAAAACGGATGCACAAATAGTCCTTGCCCAACCTTAAAGTCCATTTAGTAGAAACGTCTTCAGCGATAATGTAATCGCCTACAATCCTAGTATTCACCGGGTTATCATAGCCATCAACGACTTTATAAATCACCGGGAATTTAGAGAGCGCTAATCTTTTGTCAAATTTGAAATAAGTGAATTGCTTGTCGTTAAAGATTTCTTTAGGCATCAAAGAGAGCTTGGATTTTTTAGAACAAATCCCTAAACAATACCATTTCCTTTGAGAGCTTTTTAAAGCCTTATAGCCTTTTTGGATGTCTTTTTTAATAATTTTCATCGCATTAGTGTTATCGCCAATAATTATAGTCTCTTCTTCTTTTTCTTTGGCTTCTTCTTTTTCTTCTTTTAAGGGTTTGTTGTTTGTGGGAGCGTTTTCAAGGGTATTTTCTTTATTTTCTTTATTTTCTTTATTTTCTTTTTCTTTATTTTCTTTATTTTCTTTTTCTTTATTTTCTTTTTGGGGCTTGATAAAAGCGTTAGAATAATAGTTTTTATCTTCTATGAAAACCTGTAAATTAGGGTGTTTGGAGCTGGTGAAAGTGGTAGAAAACACATAGAAAGAAAAAATCTTACCCTCACTATCTATCACACTGATATTAGAATCCACGCCGATTTGTAAAGGCTTGATGAGCAAAATGCGATCGTTACTCTCTAAGATTTTCGCATCAAAACCCACCTTATCCCCTAAAACAAAATCGCTAATGGGTTTTGAAAAAAACAATAAGGTCGCCATCGCATAACGCAAGCGGATTTTATAGGTTTGCCCCTGAAAGTAATCAATGTTCAAAGTGTTGGACATTTTGGAGCGGTTTTTATCAAAAAAGCTCCCTTGAATGGCGTTTAAATCCTGCATGGGGTGGTTTAAATTCGCCGGGGCTGTTTCGTTAGCTTCTTCTAAAAAATCATCGGCTCTTAAAGTGCTAAAAGCCAACAAAAAGCCCATGAGGGCATATAAAACCTTACGCATCAATCGCCCCTATTAGTCGGCGCGATTTCAGTGATGCTGTAGCGAGTGATTTTAAAGCCGGTAGGGTTTTTAGGCATGGAAGCGTAATCAAAATCCGGGGTGTCAAACAGATAACTCAATACGATCTTATAACGCTTTTCATACACGAGCTTGTTTTCATTCGTTAGTTTAGCCGCAATGGAAACGCTCGCAATGGGGTTATTGTCTTGCTGATAGATCGCAATATTGACGATATGGACTTCTCTTTCTAAATGGCTTTGTGCATAGATGCTGTTTTGGGTTTTAATCAAATCTTCAAAGCGTTGCCACACCTTAGAACTGCTTTGCAAGCGCACCAGTTCATAGCGCGATTTATCGTCAATGCGGTTAATGCTCTCTCGGTTTAACACATACGCCCCAATGAGCGAACGAGCCAACGCTTCATTACTAGAAATGCTTTTATCCGCTCTTTGGATAATGGCGTAATGCTTGTCCTGGTTTAAAAAATCCACGAAATGGTGTTCGGTTTTTTGTAAGGGTAGAAGACTGATTAACACGATCGCTAAAATAAGAGCGATAAAACTCATCAAGCCTAAGAGCTTGTAAGCGATTTTCAAGCGGTTCCTCTCCAGTCTGAACACGCTTTGCATGTCCAAATCATTCACCGAAAAACCAGAAAGCTTGTTTTCTAAATGCTTTTCTTGGTGGCTTAAAAGCTCTTCTAAATAGATCAATTGCTCGCTGTTGAAAGGCTTTTCTCTCATGCGAGATTTAACCTGTTTTCATACAAGGTGCAAGGGCTTTTTTTCATCTCATGCACCTTACTGGTGCAACCAAACAGCACAAGTCCCATAATAACAAAAAAAATTCTCATTAAATTCCTATTTATTTAAATTTCATTTTTTGTATTTATTGTATCCTTTTTAACCTTTTTTTGCTTGAAATTTGGGATTTTTACATCTAATTGAGTGGTTTCTACCTTAAATGTGGGGGAATGTGTTTCTTTTTCTTTAGAAACGCTACCGCTTGTAGAAGTAGAAACGCTAGAGGGAGCGGGTGGGGTTGTGGTATATTGTAAAGATTGCAAAGCACTTTGAGTGAGGTTAGCGCTCAAATTGGTGGCGAGTTTGTAAGTTTCTTTGAGACTGTTTTGCACCCTAAACAAAGCGTTGATGAAAAAAGGTACGCCGATGATAAAAACGCAACACAAAAATAACGCCACCACCAATAAAAAGCTTAAATCTTGTTTTTCTTGCATGCTAGCGTCCATTAACGCCTTAGTAACCGACACGTTCAAAAACCCCACCAACAACAAAAAAGGCTTGTAAAACCCAAGAGCGAAGCATTTTTTAAGGCATATAATCACAACGCTCCTCCAGTTTTTAAAAAACCCAAACGCTAAAAACAGCGCCCCTAAAGAGCACCACACATGCGCTTCCAAATACACTAAAATGATGATCGCAAACAGCACACTCAAAAAAAGCGCTTGCAAAATGCTTAAAAAAAGCCACACGGACATTTCATTATGGCTCAAATCGCTAATGAAACTAAGGGCATAGAAACCATGATTGAAGATAAAATCTAAAGAAAGCGCGTGGTTAGAAAAGTTACTCAAGCTTTGAGAAAGGCTTTGCGCAATCATGTTAGGCGCAATAAAAATAGCGTTTTGAAACAATTCATAAAAGCGCGAAGGGTTTTTCAAAGCGTAGTTAAACAGCGCAAAAAACCCCACAAACCATAACGCCTCTAAAAGCGTGCTAGCGCTGAAGAAATTCTGTTCTTTCAAACTCCTATAAGCAAAAAGCATGAACGCCAAAGCGACCGCGCTATTAAACACCAATTGCGCATGCAAGGTGTAGAGGAAAAATTCAGCGAAACGCCCTAAAATCGCCGTGAGAGGCGTGATAAACCAAGAAAGAATGATTTCATAAGCGTCATTTTTCATCAATGTTTCAACGGACTTTAATGTAAAATTCAAAGCCTTGACGCCAGACTAATAATTCAATTTTAGGCGCGCTTAACGCTTCTCTTAACGCCTTCGGGTTGAACGAAACGCTTTTATGATTCACCCATAAAATCCTATCCCCAAGCTTTAAAAAATCCAATCCTTTGGGCAAATGAGCGCCTATTTTAGTGATGATAAAACGCCTATCTAAAGCGATGCCATAGCGCTCTAAAAAAGTGTCTTTGAGCAAAAACCCCCCATAGCGTTTATTGACTTTGAGCGTTACTTCTTTGATTTGATGGTTTCGTTTGATCTTCACTTTGGCAAGGCTTTGGTATGAAAGATTGCTCACCACCCATTCAAACTCCGCTAACGAGCGGATCTTGTAATCATTGATCGCTAGGATTTCATCGTTTTTTAAAAAAGGGTTTTTAGGGAAAAAGGGATCGAATTGCGCTACCACTAAACGCTTATGATGTTCTTCTAAACGCACCCCAATATCCCCATAATAAGGCTCTTTTTGGTTTAAAAAGCGCTTGATAAATTTCGTTTCTATAAAGCCGTTCCCCCCTACCCCTAGCCCTAGCATTTGATAGCAAATATTGCTGATAACGCCATTTTTTTGGGTTTTTTGTGAAATTTGAGCGTAGCGCTCATAACCTTTTTGCCCTACCAATAATCGCGCTTCTGTGGCTTGATTAGTCCCTATACTGGCCATGGGTCTTATAAGGGCGTCTTTGTCTAAATCCCTTAATGTATAAACATACTCGCTTGGCGCACTTTGCAACAAATACAGCCCTACAAAAGGATCGGATTTGATGACTTTGGCGTGTTTAGGGTAGGTTTTGGAATAATACAAATACACGCCTTTAGGCAATTCCTTTAAAGCCACGCCCCCATTTTTAAGGCTCGCTTTTTTAAAAAACGCCTGACAATGCTTGAAATCATAAGCCCCTAAGCCATTCAAAAAAAACCATAGAACGATAAAGGTAATAAGGGCTTTGTGAAACATCACAATTTAGCAAAATTCCCCAACATGTTAAAGGCTAAATTTTTTCGGTTTTCTTCTACGGCTTTATACCCGTCGTTCAAAGCACTCATCAAATAGATTTGCATCGCTTCTTTATCTTCCAACAGGCTGTCATCAATTTGCAAATCCACTAACTCCCCCAACCCATTAAAACTCACGCTCACCATTCCCCCACCGCTTTTGGAAGTGTGGATCGTGTCTTTATTCTTTTCTTCTAGTTGGGAAAACTCTTTTTTCATGCCGTCTAACAACCCGCTTAACCCGCCCAATTGACTAAAATCCATCTCTAACCCTTTTCTAAAATTTCGTTTTTTTCATCCACTAGCACGATGTTTGGCTTGTGCACGTTGATTTCATCTTCATTCATGCTCGCATAAGCTAAAATGATCACCACATCGCCTATGGCCACCTTTCTGGCCGCTGCGCCGTTGACACAAATTTCGCCCCTTTTTTTCCCTAAAATCACATAGGTGCTAAAGCGTTCGCCGTTATTGACATCCACGATTTCCACTTTCATGCCCTCTCTGAGCTTAGCGAGCTTGGCTAAATCCTCATCTATGGTGATCGAGCCTATATAGTTGAGATTAGCGTCCGTGATAGTCGCCCTATGGATTTTACTATAAAGCATTTCAAAAGTCATTTTCTTTCACCTTTTGCGCGCGCTTGATTTCTTTCAAAACCAATTGGTTTTTTTCCAACAAGCAAGCGATCTTACAAGGTTTTTTAAACGATTGTAAGAGCAGTATATCGCTTAATTGGGTTTTGATTTCATTGTGAATGATTTTTTTAATTTCTCTCGCTCCTAAAGTCGTTTGATAGCTCTTTTGCGCGATAAATTTCACAACTTCTTTATGGAATTTTAAGATCACGCCTTGCTCTAGCGCTAGGGCTTTTAATTTGTCTAATTCCACAGAAACAATGCGTTCAAAATCCTCCAAACTGAGCGCGTTAAACGGCACGATCGCATCGATCCTAGAGCGTAATTCAGGGGTCAAAAGCTCTTTAACGGCTTTATCATACTTGGCGTTTTTAGCGCTAAAAAACCCCAGCGTGTCCTTATCCTTACTCCCCACATTTGAAGTCATAATCAGTATCACATGCTTAAAACTCGCCTTGTTGCCTAAATTATCGCTCAAAGTGGCGTTATCCATCACCTGCAACAACAAATCATACACATTAGGGTGGGCCTTTTCTATCTCATCTAAAAGCAGCAAACAATGCGGGTGCTTTTTAATCGCATTCACCAATAACCCCCCTTGCTCAAACCCCACATAACCGCTAGGACTCCCAATGAGCTTTGCCACGCTATGGGCTTCTTTGTATTCGCTCATGTCAAAGCGTTCAAAATGCAAATTCAAATTCAAGGCCAATTCTTTAGCCAATTCTGTTTTCCCCACCCCACTAGGCCCTACGAATAAAAAGCTCCCCACAGGCTTATTTTTTGCAGAAAGCCCGCAATGCTGGATTTTGATCGCATTACTGACAAGGTTGATCGCTTCTGTTTGAGCAAAAATCTTATTTTTTAGCGATTTTTCCAAATTCCTTAAAAGGGCTTTTTTATCGCTGTTTAAACGCATTTTAGGGATTTTAAGCTTGAGAGCGAGCGTTTCTTGCACGTCATCAACGCTGATTTTTTTGCCTTTTTTAGGGTTGATCTTTTTCCTTGATCCCACCTCATCTAATAATTCAATCGCCTTATCCGGCAAGAATTTATCATGCATGTAATCACTCGTTAAATCCACGCATGCCTTAAACACGCTTTCATTATAACGCACCTGGTGGTGCTCTTCATAAAGGGGGGCAATATTCTTTAAAATCAAGTAACACGCTTCCTTAGAAGGCTCTTCAACATTCACTATAGAAAAGCGCCTGTTGAAAGCCTTGTCTTTTTCAAACACGCTGCGGTATTCTTCAAAAGTGGTCGCCCCCAAACATTTCAAGCTCCCATCCGTTAAAACCGGTTTTAACATATTCGCCGCATCCAAGCTCCCAGCGTTACTGCTCCCTGCACCTAAAAGGGTGTGGATTTCATCAATGAATAAAATGATACGGCCGTTTTGTTGGATCTCTTTGAGCGTTTTTTTCAAGCGTTTTTCAAAATCCCCTCTGTATTTTGCCCCAGCCACCATTAAAGCTAAATCCAAAGAATAGACTTCATATTCTTGCAAAAACTCCGGCACTTCTTTTTGAGCGATTTTTAAAGCCAAAGCTTCAGCGATAGAAGTTTTCCCTACGCCCGCTTCGCCAATTAAAAGCGGGTTGTTCTTTTTCCTGCGCCCTAAAATTTCTATCACTCTTAAAATCTCTTCTTCTCTGCCAATGACTGGATCTAAAGCGTTATCTTGGGCTAAAGTGCTCAAGTTTTTAGCGTATTTTTTTAGGGGAGTGCTTTTGGGCGCTTCTTCATTATTAATGTCATTATCATTAATATCATTAGGGTTATCAAAATCCAATAAAGCGGACTTGAAATACGAACGAGTGATGCCAAAACTATCCAGGAGTTTTGAAGCGTAACAATCATCGTATTCTAAAATGAAAATAAGCAATTCTTCCACGCCCACGCTATCCAAGTAACTCGCATACATTTTTTTAAACACTCTTGCTAATACGGGACTCCTGTCTGGTATTTTGGCTGGATCGTTTTTTAAAGGAATGTATTGTTGCAAGTAGTCTTTAAGGATTTGCTCCATTTTATGGTAGTTATCTTCTTCTAAAGTATTAAAAATCCTTATTCCAATCCCATGCTCTAAAATGGCTAACAGCACATGCTCTGTGGTGCAAAGGACATGGTTAAAATCTAGGGCTAAATCTAAAGCATGAGATAAAACTTCATTCAAATCTTTATTGAATTTGTCCATTATTTTACCTCTTGCACCATTAATCTTAAAGGGAATCTTAACGCTCTGGCTTTGTCCCTCACGCATACCGCCTTATATATGGCGATTTCATAAGGATAAACGCCACAAACCCCATCGCCATCACGATGGATGCTTAGCATGAGTTTTTGAGCTTCTTCTAAAGGCTTGTCAAAAAAATCCCTTAAAGCAGAAACCATAAATTCCGCTGTCGTAATGGAGTCATTAAGCATGATCACTTGCGACATGGTGGGGGATGGTGGGGGTGGGTATTTGATGCATTTTCATGCTACTTAGCGATCACAACGGGGATACTGGATTGCTCAACAAGGCTATTTTGGTGCGAAATGAACAAACGATACAATAAATTAGACTCGCTCGCCCCGATCAATAACAAATCATAATCCTTAGCCATATCCAAGACCACATCAATCAAATCACCGCTTTTTAAAACGCTCTCGCACTCTATATTTTCTTTTTTGAAAGCGTCTTCAAATTGCTTTAACAAAGCCTTAGCCTTTTCTTCTTCTAAGGCTTCTGTTTGGCCGTAATCCATCATCCCGCTTTCGCTATAAATAAACACTTCCATGCTCACATGCAATAGAGTGAAACGAACCTCTTTAAGCGAATGGGCTAATTTGACAGCGAATTTAATAGCGTTATAACATTCTTGCGTGTCGCTAATCCCAAATAAAATATTCATAAGAACCAACCTTAAATGAAGTTTTGATATTATACCAAATAAACCCTAATGACCCGCTGAAGGCTCAAAGATAAAGCGCTACAATCTCGCTTAAAGAAAAGGACACGATAATGCTATTGAATTACGATTTTTTAGAATTGGTTGATGAACCACAAAGAAACACTTCTTTATCTTTGACAGCAGCTATTGATAAAGCGTTAGCGGACAAGAAATTAGCTAGACAAAATAAACCTAGCGTTAGGGTGCTTGGTAAGGCGATGCCCTTAAGCAAGTTTTTAGATGCTGTTGGCGATGAAATCTCACGACTTAAATATGATATGAGCCACAAAACGATTAAAGGTTCTACAATTGAAAGCGCTAATCTTATCAGCATTTATAAAAAGATTGCGAGCGGGCTACCTTTTGGGACTATCTCTGCGTTTAGACCTTTTAAAGACGCTTTTTATAAAGACTTTACTGAAAAAGAACAAAACGCTCTAATCTATGCTTATAAGAGCGGAGCAGACCCTAAAAATGCGGACATAGTAGCCAAATATTGGTTAAGTCAATCGGTGGATTTAGACCCATACGACCCTATTAAAGTTGTAGATTTCTTTCACCCACAACCTGAAAATGGTAAAGAGACTACAAAATTTAAAAATTACAAAGATATGATTGAGAACATTTATGCGACACTCTATAACAAATTAGGCAATTTTTATGCAGACAAATTCTTTAAGAAAAACGCCACAATGAGAGACCTTATGTCTAGTGATAAATTTGTTGAGAGGTATCGCTACACTAGAAAAGAAAATATGGCAAGGACACAACAGCTAAAAGACATATTGAATATTGATAGAGACTTCATTGGTTACATTGAAGTGTTAGGATATTGGAAAGACAACCCTAAAGACAATATTTTACCAGACAAAGAAGTTAGCTTTTTCGTATTCCAAAACGAACCTAGTAGCACATTTGATTTGAAAAACCACTTATTGATATGGGGAAAACAATTTAGACAAGCAGCGATTTGCTATGGCGGACAATTGATGGCTAATAAGAATAAGACTTATAGGATAGATTTGATAAGCTCTAGCCCTAATAGTTTTGGTAAGGTATGGGCTAAATTCACAGGGATTAAATTTTCAGTTCCTAGCGACTTACCACAAGCTCTCACACGCATAAATGACAGCGTTTATACTTTTCTCTCTAGGTATAAAGAGGGTATCGGTCTTAATAAACTCGCTCTCAATAAAATCGTTAAGACAGAATTAAAAGCGACTTGTATGCCTTTTGATTACTCTAAATTGGGTATAGGGACTATTGGCGAGGACATTAGAAGCAATATTAAAGCATTACAGAAAATCACTCGTGGGTATGGACACCCTAAAGAGTTCTTTTTGGACGCAATGATAGAAAGACAAGAACAAGCGATTAAACGCATAGAAGCACGAAAATGTGCGGTAAGCGATGACTTCAAACAAGGGATGAGACGAAACATTCAAGTCAATAACCTTGTTAAAGCTATGCGACAAGGCAAAAAAGTGAGTAGGACACTAATAGCTAAAGTGCTTGCTAACACCATAGACACCGATGCGGGCTATTGCTTTATTTCGCCGACAGATTTAGCGACACAGCTTGGTAACATCAGCCCTAGACTATCTAAAAGCATCGTTACCGCCATAGAGCAAGCAGAGGGAATTAGACTAACTTATGCGTTAATTGATAAAATCACCTACAACTCACTCCACAATATCTTAAGTTTCATTTTTGATATTGATAACCCTTTAAGCGACCAAGCATTTGAGCGATTAGTCATTGAAGTCCCAAGAGAAGCATTAAAAAATGTGAAGTTACCACAAATCAAAAATGTATTGACTTCTCAAATCTTTGATGGGGCTTATCAGTTTAGAGGTAATGACTATCAATTTAAAGGTTAGACCATGCTTTTTATCAGCGCGACTAACACCAATGCCGGAAAAACCACATGCGCTAGGCTATTAGCAAAATATTGCAACGCTTGTGGCGTTAGAACGATTTTATTAAAGCCCATTGAAACGGGCGTTAATGACGCCATTAACCACTCTAGCGATGCGCATTTGTTCTTGCAAGATAACCGCCTTTTGGATCGCTCTTTAACCTTAAAAGACGTTTCATTCTATCGTTATCATAAAGCTTCAGCCCCCCTCATCGCCCAACAAGAAGAAGATCCAAACGCCCCCATTGACACCAATCATTTAACCCAACGCCTCCACAATTTCACCGAAACTTACGATTTAGTCATCGTTGAAGGGGCTGGGGGGTTATGCGTGCCTATCACTTTAGGAGAAAACATGTTGGATTTTGCCCTAAAATTAAAAGCCAAAATGCTTTTGATTAGCCATGATAATTTGGGCTTAATCAATGATTGTTTGTTGAATGACTTTTTATTGAAATCCCACCAACTAGATTATAAAATCGCTATCAATTTGAGAGGAAACAACACCGCTTTTCACAGCGTGAGCTTGCCCTATATTGAGCTTTTTAATAAACGCTCCAATAACCCCATTGTGATTTTCCAACAAAGCCTAAAAGAATTAATGAGCTTTGCCCTTAAATAAAGCACAAACAGAACGCACGCTGATAAAAAAGCCCACTAGTAGCAAGGCGTATAAAATCCAGCTAAAAACGGGTTTTGACATCTCAGCACTCTCTTTTAAGGGCTTTAAAAAAATCACATTAGGGAACATGTTAAACAAATTGATCCGCCAGCCATAGTATTGCACTTCCACTTGCTGATTGACTAAACTTTGAGCGAGAGCTGAAATATCAGCCGAATTAAACTTAAAATAAAAAGGGAAGCTAAAGCGCGTGTCTTCATTGCGATAAACGGTCACGCTTTTTTGATCCTTAGGGTCGTAAGTTTGCACAAAATAGACATCTCTAGCAAGGGTTTTTACTTCCTTATTATTGGGCGTGTTTTCATTTTCATTCATTCTTTTGACCTCCACCCCGCTAATGACAGCCACGCTATAATGGGGCATGCAATAACTCACTAAAAGCATGAGCGCTAAAAAGATCGCCGTTAGAATGAATAAAACCACATTACGCACAAATTTTATCAACTTTATTCCTTAATGATAGTATTAGCCTATAATCGCATCAAACACCAGAGCTTAAAAAACGCTCTTTCACATGTTTTCAATCATCACGCTAGCGAATTCAGAGCATTTCACTTCTTTAGCCCCATCCATTAAACGAGCGAAATCATAAGTGACTTTCTTGCTCTTAATCGCTTTTTCCATAGCAGAAACGATCAAATCAGCCGCTTCCACCCAGCCCATATGCCTTAACATCATTTCCGCACTCAAAATAATAGACCCCGGATTGACTTTATCCAGCCCAGCGTATTTAGGAGCGGTGCCATGGGTGGCTTCAAACATGCCCACCGTGTCATTGAGATTAGCCCCAGGAGCGATACCAATACCCCCCACCATCGCCGCTAACGCATCAGAGATATAATCCCCGTTCAAATTCATGGTCGCAATGACGCTGTATTCGCTAGGGCGCAAGAGAATTTGTTGCAAGAACGCGTCAGCAATCATGTCTTTAATGATGATTTCTTTACCGGTTTTAGGGTTTTTCAAAGAACACCATGGGCCTTTATCAATGACTTGAGCGTTAAATTCTTTTTGAGCGAGCGCATAGCCCCATTTCATGAACGCCCCTTCGGTGTATTTCATGATGTTACCTTTATGCACAAAAGTTACGCTTGGCTTGTCGTTATCAATCGCGTATTCAATCGCTTTTCTCACTAATCTCTCTGTGCCTTCCTTACTAATGGGTTTTATCCCTACGCCGCTGCTTTCAGGGAAGCGGATTTTTTTAACCTTTAGTTCATTTTGTAAAAAATGGATGAGTTTTTTCGCTTCCGCACTGCCTTCTTGCCATTCAATACCCGCATAAATGTCTTCAGAATTTTCTCTAAAAATCACCATATCCACTTTTTGTGGTTCTTTCACCGGGCTAGGACTCCCATACCACCTTACCGGTCTCAAGCACACATACAAATCCATTTTTTGGCGTAACGCCACATTCAAAGATCTAAACCCCTCACCAATAGGCGTGGTCAAAGGCCCTTTAATAGAGACTTTATAGTGGTTGATCGCTTCAATAGTGTCCGGTAAGAGCCATTGCTCTTCAGGGCTTAACTCTTTATGGTCTTTGAATTTTTGATAGCATTTTTCGCCCACAAACACTTCATACCATGCGATTTTTTTCTCGCCCTTATACGCTTTTTGAACCGCACTATCCACGACTTTTATCATCGCTGGGGTAATATCTGATCCAATGCCATCGCCCTCAATGAAAGGGATAATGGGGTAATTTGGCACATGCAATTTGTTGTCTTTAATCGTAATCTCTTCGCCCTCTTTAGGCTTTTGTAAGATTTTAGGGTTGTAAGCCATCTCTCATCCTTTTTATAAAATTGAAGTAACTATACTAGCGCAAAAATACTATATAACCCCTAAAAATCTTTTTTGAATGCGTGTTTAAAAGTAGCGGTTGGAAATAACTTGAAAAAACGAAATGTTTTTAAAAGAAATCATTTAATTTTTTGGCTTATAATTAGGAGTTGAATACTATCAAAACTTAAGGAAATTGAATGTCTGTTACTTTAATCAATAATGAAAATAATGAACGCTATGAATTTGAGATGATTGAATGCACTCGTGGGCCTAAAGCGGTGGATTTTTCCAAGCTTTTTGAAACGACCGGGTTTTTTTCTTACGATCCAGGGTATTCTTCCACCGCTGGGTGCCAATCTAAAATCAGCTATATCAACGGCAAAAAAGGCGAATTGTATTACAGAGGGCATAGAATAGAAGATTTAGTCGCCAAATACAAATATGTGGACGTGTGCAGGCTATTACTCACAGGGGAATTGCCCAAAAATCAAGAAGAAAGCTTGGAATTTGAACTGGAATTGCGCCACAGGAGTTTTGTGCATGAGAGCTTGTTGAACATGTTTTCAGCTTTCCCTAGTAACGCCCACCCTATGGCGAAACTCTCTAGCGGTGTGTCTATTTTATCCACCCTTTATTCCACGCACCAAAACATGCGCACTGAAGAAGATTACCAGACTATGGCCAGAAGGATTGTCGCTAAAATCCCCACGCTTGCGGCTATTTGCTATCGTAATGAAGTGGGAGCGCCCATTATTTATCCGGATATCGCGCGCTCTTATGTGGAAAATATCCTTTTCATGTTAAGAGGGTATCCTTACAGCCGGTTGAAACACACCACTCAAGGCGAAGTGGAAATCACGCCCCTAGAAGTGGAAGCCTTTGATAAAATCCTAACCTTACACGCTGATCACAGCCAAAACGCCTCTTCTACCACGGTAAGGAATGTCGCTAGCACCGGCGTGCATCCTTATGCCGCCATTAGCGCGGGCATTAGCGCTTTATGGGGGCATTTGCATGGCGGAGCGAATGAAAAAGTGCTTTTGCAATTAGAAGAAATCGGCGATGTGAAAAATGTGGATAAATATATTGCACGCGTGAAAGACAAAAACGACAATTTCAAACTCATGGGCTTTGGGCATAGGGTGTATAAAAGCTACGATCCGCGCGCAAAAATCTTAAAAGGCCTGAAAGACGAACTGCACCAAAAAGGCGTTAAAATGGACGAACGCTTGAGCGAAATCGCTGCGAAAGTGGAAGAAATCGCGCTAAAAGACGAGTATTTCATTGAAAGGAATCTCTACCCTAATGTGGATTTCTACTCCGGCACGATTTTAAGGGCTTTAAAAATCCCGGTGCGTTTTTTCACGCCGGTGTTTGTCATTGGCCGAACCGTAGGCTGGTGCGCTCAGCTTTTAGAGCATGTCAAAAGCCCGCAAGCTAGGATCACGCGCCCAAGACAAGTCTATGTAGGGGATTAAGGCTTTGCCCTATAAAGTATTGAATAGAGCGTGATTAGAGCGTTGGTTAAGCTTTAAGAAACGCTTCAAAGCTTGTTTAAAAGAGCAAAGCGTCTCGCCAAGCGAGCGATAATTTAACCGCATGCAACCAAAACTCAAGGATAACCCCGCTTTTACAAGCAAACCCTTAGAGTTTTTGGAAAAAATGGTTGCCAAACATCTCTCTTAAGAAAATTTAAGAAACCATTCTTACAATTTAAGAAATCATTTTACAACAAACCCAAAACCATCAAAGTTAAAAAACCCTTTTTTGTAACTACCCCCATTTAAACAATCTCATTTCTTTTAAAATGACCTTTATTGGTTTAATATTTGTTTAGAAATGCTACAAAACCTTTTTTTTTTTTTTTTGAAAGGGCAAAAACGCCTAATTAATATCAAAATCGCATTAATTTATACTATACTAACGAAAGCTTGCGATATGGTATTACTTAAATACATACTTCCGCAAGATTTACTGACAAAATCAATCTTATTTCAAGAAGTAAAGGAGAAAACATGAAGAAAAAATTTCTGTCATTAACCTTAGGTTCGCTTTTAGTTTCCACTTTAAGCGCTGAAGACAACGGCTTTTTTGTGAGTGCGGGCTATCAAATCGGTGAATCCTCTCAAATGGTGAAAAACACTAAAGGCATTCAAGATCTCTCAGACAGCTATGAAAGATTGAACCATCTTTTAACGAATTACAGCGCCCTAAACACTCTCATCAGGCAGTCCACCGACTCCAACGCTATCAATAACGCAAGGGCTAATTTGAATGCGAGCGCGAAGAATTTAATCAATGATAAAGCCAACTCCCCGGCGTATCAAGCGGTGCTTTTAGCGCTCAATGCGGCAGCGGGGTTGTGGCAAGTCATGAGCTATGCGATCAGCCCTTGTGGCCCTGGCAAAGACACTAGCAAAAATGGGGGCGTTCAAACCTTTGAAAACACACCAACAAATCAATGGGGAGGGACTACCATTACTTGTGACACTACTCAATATGAACCAGGACCATATAGCATTATATCCACTGAAAATTACGCGAAAATCAATAAAGCCTATCAAATCATCCAAAAGGCTTTTGGAGCAAGTGGGAAGGATATTCCTGCCTTAAGCGATACCAACACCGAACTTAAATTTACAATCAACGGAGGTGTGAGCAACAATAACAACAATAACAATAAAGAAGAAATTGTTACAAAAAATAACGCTCAAGTTCTTTTAGAACAGGCTAGCACCATTATAACTACCCTTAATAGCGCATGCCCATGGATCAATAATGGTGGTAAAGGTGGTGCGAGTAGTGGTAGTTTATGGGAAGGAATACATTTGAAAGGCGATGGGAGCGCGTGCGGGATTTTTAAAAATGAAATCAGCGCGATTCAAGACATGATCAAAAACGCTGCAATAGCCGTAGAGCAGTCCAAGATCGTTGCCGCCAACGCGCAAAACCAGCACAACCTAGACACAGGGAAGACATTCAACCCCTATAAAGACGCCAACTTCGCCCAAAGCATGTTCGCTAACGCCAAAGCGCAAGCGGAGATTTTAAACCGCGCTCAAGCAGTGGTGAAGGACTTTGAAAGAATCCCTGCAGCGTTCGTAAAAGACTCTTTAGGGGTGTGCCATGAAAAGGGTAGCGATGGCAATCTCCGTGGCACGCCATCTGGCACGGTTACTTCTAACACTTGGGGGGCAGGCTGCGCGTATGTGGGAGAAACCGTAACGAATCTAAAAAACAGCATCGCTCATTTTGGCGACCAAGCCGAGCAAATCCATAACGCGCACAACCTCGCCTACACTTTAGCGAATTTCAGCGGCCAGTATAAAAAGCTAGGCGAACACTATGACAGCATCACAGCGGCGCTCTCTAGCTTGCCTGACGCTCAGTCTTTACAAAATGTGGTGAGCAAAAAGACTAACCCTAATAGCCCGCAAGGCATACAGGATAACTACTACATTGACTCCAACATCCATTCTCAAGTGCAATCCAGGAGCCAAGAACTCGGCAGTAACCCTTTTAGGCGCGCCGGTTTGATCGCCGCTTCTACCACCAATAACGGCGCGATGAATGGGATTGGCTTTCAAGTGGGCTATAAGCAATTCTTTGGGAAAAGCAAACGATGGGGCGCAAGATACTACGGCTTTGTGGATTACAACCACACCTATAACAAATCCCAATTTTTCAACTCCGATTCTGATGTTTGGACTTATGGCGTGGGGAGCGATTTGTTAGTGAATTTCATCAACGATAAAGCCACTAAACACAATAAGATTTCTTTTGGCGCGTTTGGCGGTATCCAACTAGCAGGGACTTCATGGCTTAATTCTCAGTATGTGAATTTAGCGAATGTGAACAATTACTACAAAGCTAAAATCAACACCTCCAACTTCCAATTCTTATTCAATCTAGGCTTAAGAACTAATCTCGCCAGGAATAAGAGAAGAGGCGCTGATCATAGCGCGCAACATGGCATGGAATTAGGCGTGAAGATCCCCACGATCAACACGAATTACTATTCTTTGCTAGGCACTACCTTGCAATACAGAAGGCTTTATAGCGTGTATCTCAACTATGTGTTCGCTTACTAAAAACTTAAAACTCCCTTTTTAAGGGATTTCTTTTTTGAACCCTCTCTTTTTTGGGGGGTTTAATCTTTTTTCGCTGACTTCTCACTCGCTTTTTAATCTTTCCATAAATTAGCGTTCCCTCAAAAACACTACCTTAAACCAAGAAAAAGAAATTTCAAGGCATAATCGTTTAAAAAAGCGTTTGCTATTTTTACGCTTCCCACTTTTAGCTTTATGGCATGCCCCTTATTTGCCCCATATCCTAACTATGGGGCGTGATGAAATCCTACAACAAACGCGCTTTAAAGCTCTTAAACGCAACCACCCTAAAAGCACTTTCCACCCTTAAAATAAACCATAAAATCCCCATACCTATGATATAATCATAAGATTGATTGATTTTAAGGGGCGTGTTTGACATCATTATTCCATCTGAAGTTTTTAAAGCCCCTAAGTTGTCTGCAGGCCGGTTTGCTCTATAGCCTTATTTTTGGCGTTTTATACCATTTCCCCTTATTCGCTTACGTTTACAAAGAAAGCAACCAGGTTAGTTTTATAGCCATGATTATTATCGTGCTTTTTTGCGTTAATGGCGCTTTCTTTTTGGCGTTAGGCTTGATCTCTGCTTCTTTGATGCGCTTAAGCGCGATGGTTTTTAGTTGGCTCAATTCTGTCGCTTTCTATTTCATTAGCGCTTATAAGGTGTTTTTAAATAAGAGCATGATGGGTAATGTCTTAAACACCAACACGCATGAAGTTTTAGGCTTTTTGAGCGTTAAATTATTCGTTTTTATCGTTGTTTTTGGGGTGTTACCTGGCTATATCATCTATAAAATCCCCATCAAAAATTCTTCTAAAAAAGCGCCCTTTTTAGCGATCTTGGCGTTAGTGTTTATTTTTATCGCTAGCGCTTTAGCTAACGCTAAAAATTGGCTGTGGTTTGACAAGCATGCGAAATTCATAGGGGGCTTAATTTTGCCCTTCGCTTATAGCGTGAACGCCTTTAGAGTGAGCGCTCTTAAATTTTTCGCCCCCACTATCAAGCCGCTCCCTCTTTTTTCGCCCAATCATTCTCATTCGTTTGTAGTGCTAGTCATTGGCGAAAGCGCTAGGAAGCATAATTACGCCCTTTATGGCTATGAAAAACCCACCACCCCAAGATTAAGCAAACGCTTAGAAAATCACGAACTCACCCTTTTTAACGCCACTTCTTGTGCCACTTACACGACAGCGAGTTTGGAATGCATTTTAGATTCTTCTTTTAAAAACAACGCTTATGAAAATTTACCAACTTACTTGACTAAAGCCGGTATCAAAGTCTTTTGGTATAGCGCGAATGACGGCGAAAAGAATGTTAAGGTTACAAGCTATCTTAAAAACTATGAATTGATTCAAAAATGCCCCAATTGCGAAGCGATCGCTCCTTATGATGAATCCTTACTCTATAATTTGCCTGATCTTTTAAAAGAACACTCTAATGAAAATGTCTTGCTCATCTTACACCTTGCCGGCTCGCATGGCCCCAACTATGACAACAAAGTGCCTTTAAATTTTAGGGTGTTTAAGCCCTATTGCTCAAGCGCTGATCTGTCTTCTTGCTCCAAAGAAAGCTTGATTAACGCCTATGACAACACCATTTTTTACAACGACTATCTGTTAGACAAAATCATTAGCATGCTTGAAAAAGCCAAACAGCCCGCTTTAATGATTTATTTAAGCGATCATGGCGAAAGTTTGGGCGAAGAAGCGTTCTATTTGCATGGCATTCCTAAAAGCATCGCCCCTAAAGAGCAATACGAGATCCCCTTTATCGTTTATGCCAATGATCTTTTTAAAGAGGAGCATTCCATCATTCAAACCCAAACCCCCATTAATCAAAATGTGATTTTCCATAGCATTTTAGGGGTGTTTTTGGATTTTAAAAACCCTAGCGTTGTTTATCGCCCTTCTTTAGACCTGCTCAAACACAAAAAAGAGTGAAATAACACTCATGAAAAAATTCTTATTTAAACAAAAATTTTGTGAAAGCCTGCCTAAAAGTTTTTCTAAAACTTTGTTAGCGCTCAGTTTGGGTTTGATTTTATTAGGCATTTTTGCACCTTTCCCTAAAGTCCCTAAACACCAAAGCGTGCCTTTAATGTTTCATTTCACCGAGCATTATGCGCGCTTTATCCCTACGATTTTATCTGTGGCGATTCCTTTAATTCAAAGAGATGCGATAGGGCTTTTTCAAGTCGCTAACGCTTCTATCGCCACAACTTTTCTCACGCATGCCACCAAAAGAGCCTTAAACCATGTAACAATCAACGATCAGCGTTTGGGCGAGCGCCCTTATGGGGGTAATTTCAACATGCCAAGCGGGCATTCGTCTATGGTGGGTTTGGCGGTGGCGTTTTTAATGCGCCGTTATTCTTTTAAAAAATACTTGTGGCTCTTGCCTTTAATCCCTTTAACCATGCTCGCTCGCATTTATTTAGACATGCACACCATCGGTGCGGTGTTGGCTGGGCTTGGTGTTGGAATGTTGTGCGTGGGTCTTTTTACAAGCCCCAAAAAGCTTTAATCAAAAACCTTAGTTTCTGTTTTTATAATCTTCATAAGAAAAGTTTTTAAGGATTTTAAACCCTTGTTGATCCAGTTTAGCCAAGCTTGGGAGCGGCACGCCATTAAACGAATTGTTTTTGACAATCGTATAATGGAGCATGTCTTGAAACACGATTTTATCGCCCCTTTTTAAAGGCGTTTCAAAGCTAAAACTCCCCATAAAATCCCCCGCTAAACAAGTAGGGCCGCCTAAAAAATAAGAAAACGCCCCTTGATTTTCGCCCTTTTCAACTTCAATAATTTCTTCGTCATTTTCTACAGAAACCTTAAGAATACTAGGGCGATAAGGCATTTCTAAGCAATCGGGCATGTGAGCGCTAAAAGAAGCGTCTAAGATCGCAATTTCTTGATCGTTTTGAACGATGTCTATCACGCTTGCGATTAAAAACCCGCATTGCCACCCTATGGCTTCCCCAGGCTCTAAAACCACTTCTATATTATGATAGCGTTCTTTAAAATCCTTAATCGTTTGGATGAGTAAATTCACATCATAATCGCTCTTAGTGATATGATGCCCCCCACCAAAATTCACCCACGCCATGTTTTCTAAATAAGGCTTGAAATGCCTTTCTACATGCTCTAAAGTCCGGCACAAAGCGTCAGCGTTTTGCTCGCAATGCGTGTGGAAATGCAACCCGCTCACCCCCTCTAAGCCATGCTCTTTCACCCCTTTTTCAAATCCGCTAGGCGTAATCCCTAACCGGCTCATTTTAGAGCATGGGTTATAGATCGCTGGGGTTACTTCGCTGTAGAGAGGGTTGATCCTCAAACCCATTTTAATGGGGCTTAAGCCCAAGTTTTCTAATTGCTTGTTTTTGTCTAAAATCCTGTCTTTATAGGTGGCGTATTGGTAAAAAGAGTTGAAAATGATGCTTGTCGCTAGGGGTAAAATCGCGCTCATTTCAGCCTCTTTAAAAGCCGGGCTGTAAACGCAAATTTCTTTGTGGCTCTCTCGCCCCCCAAATTCTTCAAAAGCGAGCTTAGCCTCATAAAGACCGCTCGCGCAACACCCGTTCAATTTTTGCCTCAAAATCCCAAACTCACGCCAAAATGCATACCCTTTTAAAGCGAGCAAAACCTTTGCCCCGCTTTGTTGGCGCACGATTTCTAAAATCTTGGCGTTTTTTTCTAAGCGTTCGCTCTCTAACACATAGCAAGGGGTGGGGATAGCGCTGTATTTTTTCATGCTAATTCCAAAAATTGCTTAACCACTCGCTGTATATCTTTGGGGTTAGACTTGGAGATGAAATCATTGGCCTTTAAACTCCTGGCCATGTCTTCATTAGAACTGCCGCTCATAGAAGAATTGACCACGATAGGGATTTTTGAAGTCAAAGGATTGTTTTTAACCTGTTTGATCACTTCAAAACCGCTCGCTTCTGGCATTTCTAAATCGGTAATGATAAGGCCAATGCTGCTCACATCGGTTGTGGGGTTGAATAAATGCTCTAATAAGGTTTTACCATTGATAAAATCAATGTGCTTGACGCCCAGCTTGTCTAAAATCATTTGCATGGTTTTTAAAACGCTTGGGGAGTCATCAGCGAGCAAAACGCACTGGTTAGAATGGATTTTAGAAAGCGTTTCTAAATCGTTGTGTTTTTCATCTTCAATCCAAGGGAACACGTCTATAAGCATTTTTTCAATATCCACCACTTGCACCAAGCGTCCGTCAAAATAGCGTGTGCGGCTCACGAGTTTGTTATTGCCTGCAGATCCCCCTAGCCCAGCGCTTTGCTCCATTTCAGTCCATTTCTTGCTCAAAATCCTATCCGCTTCATAGATCCTAACCCCTATGGTCCAACGAGAAAACTCACAAATCATGACAATATCGTCTTCGCCTTTTTCTTTTTCTATCCTGTAAGGGCGTAAATCCTTGTTTTTGTTCTGGCTGTCATAATAAAACCATTTTTTCATGTCAATCAAAGGAATGGTGAGCTCTCTTATAATGATCAAGCCCTCAACGAGCGAATTGTTTTCGTGGCTGATGATAGTGAGATTGCCATGGTATTTCACCACTTCACGGATCTTAAAGACATTGACCGCATACAAATCCTTGTTTTTACCCAGCCTGAAACACAACAATTGCAACTCGTTATTTTTATGCAAACTCGTAACTTGATCAATGCCCGCTAAACTATCAGCCATGACTTCCCCTTAATTTAGGTTTTCGTATCGTTTTATAATTATATCGTGTTTGTGTTTAATGCCAACGACACTTAAAAACTAAAAATTTCTTTGGGGGGGTTTTGGAATCATTTTAAATGACTCAAAACAAACCCGTTTTTAAAGCTGCGCACGTATAAAATATTATGGCGGTTAGAGCAAAAGACTTGTGGGGCTGTTACAAACCCTGAAAGCAATTCCCTAGCGTCAATGATTTTAGGGCTTTCAAGCGATCTTTTACAAGGCTTTAATGAAAACGAAAAAGCGTCAATGGAATCGGCTCGAACTTCATAACTTTCAAAAGCTTTGTTTTTGATGCGCATGAGGTAGATTTTATGGGCAAAAATGCTCGTGTTTCTGGTGTCTGCAAAGGTGCTAACACCTGAATACAACGAAGTTACTAACCCGCCAACAAACCCCAAATAATAGTTCGCCACCGCTTGCATGCCCACTTTAAAAGTGGCCGATAAAATAGCCCTAGTGATAATGTAGGGCAATTGCTTCCTGAATTCGCTAGCGACCACCGCATCTATTGAGGCTAAAGTGTCAAAGGGCGTTACTTTTTCTCCGTCTTTGAGGGTGAAATTTTGATAAAACGCTTCCCCTTTTTCTAGCTTGGGCAAGGCCACGCTCACGTTATAAACCGAATCAATCATAAAAATAGGCACATCAATTTTAAATTCGCTTTTTTGCGGCTCTTTACCATCTTCAATGATGATCCAAGTGAAATGGCTCCTGTTAGGGTTTTTGAAAAAAACCAAGTCTTGAGCTACGAAAGGGCTTTGACTGATCCCATAGGCTTCATTAAGATAGCCTAATCCCTTATTCTTATCCCCATTTAAAGCGTAAAACAACCCTGAAAGATACGAAACCGCTGGGTTAAGCAAGCCTTGATAAGCTTCGTATTTGTCTAAATTAGAATAGGTGTTGTTTAAAATCTCGCTCACTTCTGCCCTAGAGCGTTCCATATTAATATTGTGCTTTTTGCTAGAATCGATTTCTTTAATGGCTTTTTGCACTTCCTCATAATAAAATTCTTTAGCCCTGCGTTGGCGTTCGTTCGCGCGGTTGAATTGCACCCTAGCTTTTGCGCTATCGTTCAAAAGCATGTAGTCTATCGCTTTGTAATAATTGATTAAAACGCCCTCATAAATATTCCCCCCATAAGCGCGCACGTTATCATTAATCATGGTAGCGCCCACATAACTAGCCCCTCTTGTGAAAGCGCTTTGGGTTTTATCAAAGCGTTGCTCGGCTTGATCCAATACCCCTAAAGAAGTCTGGTAATCTCTGGCGTATAAAGCGCTCAAGCCGTTTTGCAAGTCCCATAAAAGAGCGTTCTTTTTTTTCTTAGTGAATTGTTTGGAATATTCATAAGCCTGTTTAGGGCTTTCTTCATAATAGAGCGTGTTAAAATGTTCTAAGTCCATACGATAGCCTATGCAACCTGTTAATGATATTCCTAAAATTGCCGACATCAACAGAACGAATATTTTCAATCTAACCCTTTTAATTGACATTTTTTTGCTTGACTATTTGAGCGTATCATAACATTTTTAATGAAAACATAAGCTTTTTATGGCTAAAATGATCCCTAAGCTCTTATTTAGACCTATGCAATAGGATTTTAGGGTAACGCTTCAGGGTAGGAATACAGCAGAGTCCCCTAATTTCTTGTGTGCCTTAGCCATCTGAATAGGAGTGTTTCAAAATGATATTGACTTTTTTAAACTAGCTCTTCAAAAGTTTCTCTCGCCACTCTGTAGGGTAGTCTTTTTGTAACGCTTTCACTTTATTCACATGACTGGAATCTGAATTAAAGATTTTCAAATAACGCCCCAAACCCTCCAAACTCACATCAATCATGTTAGAATTCCCGTTACCCAGATTTTTGACTAAAACCTGCCTGGCATACAAAGGGGTGTTTTCTAAAAAAGAAATTTCAGTCTCGCTCAAAGGCACATTGAAGTTGTGTTTCAACTCCCTAGCGTTTTTTTGCGGATACAAAATAAGAGTCCCCATGTTGCTTAAAAAACTATGGGCGTTTTTAACCCCGCTTAACTGGTAAATATCTTGCAAAGCCAACACCACCACGCCATTAGCTTTTCTGGCTTGCGTGATTAAAGCGTTAATTTTAGCGTTCAGCAAATCGTTTTCCACATAGGATTTAAACTCGTCTAAAAAAACCAAAAAACCGCTGTCGTTTTTCCTGGATTCTTCTAAGATTTTATAAAACAAGTAATAGGCTAAAAGCCCTAAGTCTTTAGGGTTTTGGGTAATGGTGTCCAGGTTTATCACATTTAAAAAAGCGTTGGAATTGAACGCGTCATTCAAAGCGTTAAAAAGGGGGTTATTCAAATACGGCTCCAAGCTCAAGCTTAGTTGGTTAGATGAGGTTCTTTTAAGCGTTTCTTTAAAGTCTAGCAAACTAAAGGCTTTAGGGTATAAAGTCTCATAAAGGCTCTTAATCGCGCTAAAAACCGCATTCATGTCTTCTAAGGCTTCTTTATCCCTTGAAGGGGCAAGATCGAACATGCTCAAAAAGAAGGATTGCAAAAATTCTAAATTCTGCAAATTAGGCTCTAAACAAAAGGGGTTAATGCTAAAAGATTGGCCGTCATGGTAATGCCCTTTAAAAAATTCGGTAAAAGAATACAGCCCTTGCATCCTATCAAAAGCTAAAAGGCGCATGTTTTGGTATTTCAAAGCGCTCATCATTAAAAAGCTAATCAGCGTGCTTTTACCGCTCCCAGTAGCCCCTATGATTAGAGTATGCCCGTTCACTCTGGCGATTTCTTTAGCGTTGTTGTGGCTCACTTCTTGGTTGTGGAAATTGAATAAAAAAGGGGAATAATCCAAATTTTTAAACACGCTCAAAGGGCTATTCCCCCATGAATTAGCCTTAAAACCTAAATTTTGCCTTTCAAACACCATTAAACACGCTAGGGCTTTAGAGGTTAAAAAGCGCAAGCGGTGGTTCAAATGAATGCGTTCAGGGAAAAAGGAAAAATACCCCCCTTTCAAGCCAAAAGTTTCTATAACGCCCACTAAGTTTTCTTTAAATAAAAGCCCTAAAACTAAGCTGGTTTGAGCGTCTAAATCCTCTAAACTGGGGGCTTTGATAAGAATGTTTAGGGCGAATTTTTGCATGGATAGGCGTTTGGTTTTGACCAGTTCTTGGTATTCTAGCAGCTCGTTTTTAACGAGATTGGACATGCTAAACTTGGCCCTCTCTTTTAAAAAACTCAGCGTTTTATTGACGCTCATAGGCTCTATAGAAAAGACAATGTCTAGTGGCGTCTCTTGGTATAAAAGCGCTCCCACCGCTATAGAAGTGATCCTTTCGCTCTCATAAGCTTTAATGCCAATCAAGCGGTTATAGGTTTTTTGATTAAAGCTTTCTTGAATGAAATAATCTTTTTCAAAAGTGATAGAACTAGCGATATAGCTGTCGCTCAAATACCCCCCTACTAGGGGCTTTAAAGGGAGATCAAACCCGTTAATGTATTCTGCGTAAAAATTCAAAACCTCTTTGGAGCTTAAGAGTTTGGGGGCATAGTTTTTGAGCTGGATTTCTAAGCTTTTTAAAGTTTCTTGCAAAAAATGCGCTTTATAAGAGAGGATGTCCTTAAAATTTTCCCTATTAGCGTGCATGAGAGATTTTTTCTTATGCTCCAAAACGCCTTGTAAGGAGTGTGTGCTTTCTAAAACTAAAAAATACTGATTCTCATACACTTCTTTGTTTTCAAATTGATTCAAAATCGCTTGCAAGTATTGAGAGTCAGTTTGAATGTTTTGCTGGTGATCAATTTTACGCCTTTTAACCACAAGGCGCGCCACGACTTTTTCTAAAGAATCCAACGCCATTTGGCGCTCGGTGAAAAGATCTTGCAATTGTTCTGTGCTTAAATGGGTGTAACTCACCCCCTCTAAACGGAGGATGCCCACTAAGTTTTCGTTTTTAGTGAGTAAAAAATGCTCATCATACAAGCCTAAAATGTTGTTTTCTTCACTCATTGAATAGCTTTTAGGCAAAGCCCCTAAAAAATAATTTGAAACTTTTTGTTTGATAGTGCTTAAAAGCTTTTCTAACATCCTACGCTCTATAGCTTTTGGTTTTGGTCTTTATTTTGCTTTTAGCCACGATAATATCTGCAATATCTTCATCAAAAAATTCCAGCACGCTAAAGAGCGCTAAAAACCCTAAATACAATAAAAAAGCGCTCAATAAATCAATCCAAGGGAGCAAAATAAAAGGTGCAAAAACAGAAATCAAATAAGACTTAGCGTTCAGCCATAAAAATTTTTCTTTAACCGAAATTTCACGCAAATTCTTCACGCTCGCTGAGAGGATAATCATTAAAAAATTCCCATAAACCAATTCGCTAAACTCGGGGCCTTAAAGAATAAAAAAATCCCAAACACCACGCCAAGGATCGTGAATAAAATCTCTTTCCACCGGTCTAAATTCCTCCACACATAAATGGCGATCCCTATGAAAATCACCATTAAAATCCCCTTAGCGATGGGGCTCTTGAGCTGGGCTTCTAGGGCGTTAAAAAACCCCTCTAAACCTTCAGCGAACAAACTTGAAACGCACATGCCTACCAAAAAAACGATTTTTAAAAAATGAGCGGACATAAAAACCCTTTTGTTTAATTTTAATTAACTTTATAACGCTTTATTATCTCAAAAAAACCATAAAAATCCTCTAAAAGGGGGTCAAAAGGGGTGCATTTAATCTTTAAAAGGGTAAAAAAGCAAAGCCAAAGAGGTAAAAGCCTTACTATTCTACGATTTGATAGACATAAGAAAGATTAGCGTGTTCTTTGGTTTGTAGGGTGTCCTCTTCTAAGAGATTTTGAATCTTTTCAAAACTATATTGCAAATGGTTGTAAGCGATAATCACCACCTCATCGCCTTTTTGTAAAAAATGCTCTTGCGCAAAAGGCATATAAGGGGTAGCCCCAATCGCAAAAATCATTTTAGTAGGGAAATTATGGCGCTCTAAAAAAGGCCTTAAAGCCTCTAAAGAATCGCCATCTTGTTGGTGGTTCAATCTGTCTTTGATCCAATCTAAAAGCTTTTGATAAAAAAATTCGTATTTGAGCAATTTGCTGTTTTCCCCATAGATGTGCCAAACATTACCGTATTTCAAAAAAGACGCGATAGAGAAATTGTTGCACACCCCCCCATAAACAAACCTATCAATAGGCAATTTCTGCCCTATACCTTTAGAAGCTGGTGAAAAATTCTTTTTTTGAGAGAGCTTTGCGGCGTCTAGATTGCGCACAGAAGCGTCGTTAAACGCCATGAAAAAATTAGGCACAAGCTTGGTTACCAAATGTTTTTCATCATACTTAACATCGCATTCTAAAGCGATTTCTGGCTCTGCTTGCACCTTTAAATTCAAATCATTAGGCAAAATAATCTTATGGTTATCAATGCAACAACGCCCCAAATAGCAATTCTCATAGGGGATATAAAAAGGGAATAACCCCTTAGGAGCGTCCTTTTCTTCGCTTTTCATGTTAATAAAACTATGACTCTCTCCTGCTTGCTCCAAATGCCCTGCAAAATTCCCCACCACACCAAAACCTAAAAACTCTTGCATACAAACCTCCTAGCAAATCGCTTAACGCTGATCAGAACTTTTTCCATTATAGCATAAAAAGAAAACCCCTAAAAACTCTCAAAAACCCCCTTTCAAGCGAACAAATATTCCCTAGCGCTCTCTTTATCCAAAGGGTAAAGTTCGTGCTTTTCGTTCCCTATTTGAATGAGATAAGCTTGATTTTTTAAAGTCTTAGCATAGCCTAAAGCGATACGACCGGCTAATTCTTTATCTTCTTTGCTGGCGTTTTTATCCACTAAACTCAAAGGGCCTTTACAGCTTAATAATTCAATCTTATCCATTAAGGGGTGCTCAATGTCTAGCTTATGGTTTTCTTCTTCATTCCTTGCCACCACCAAACGAGCGTTATGGGGTAAGATAAAATAACGCCCGTTTTTGACAATCACGCCATCTTCAAACACCATTTCTCTGTATTCTTTCAAATTCTTAATCTTATTACTCACTTGAATATCCGTAAGCAAGCACCCCCCACCTGGCTTTTCATAATATTTCAAGCCGTAATCTTTGATCATTTGCAATTGCCTAGTGCGCCCCCTACCACTCACATCTAAAAGCTTTTCTCTATCAACAAAACCCTTTTTTTCCATAAAAGTAGGCTCTAAGAGTTTAGCGCTCATGGGCCTTAAGAGCAATTCATCTAAAAATTGCGGTTTTTCACCGCCTGCTTGCGTTCGATCTAAAATAAGATCAAAACGCGCCTCTTCGCCCACCTCTCTGACTAATTTCCTCACCTGATTGAGCGCTTCTTTCCTTTGGGATTTAGGGCGTTGCCCTAGCACCTCCCCGCTCAAAACAAAATCCGCATCCAATTCAAGCATTTTATAAAAAGCGTTCCTAAACATGTTGGCATGGCAATCAATGCAAGGGTTGAAATATTTCCCATAGCCGTATTTGGGCTTGAACAACACATCGTTAAAAAACTGCTCTCTAATATCGCACACTAGGAGCTTAGCCCCGATTTGCGCAGTGGCGTTTTCAAAATACTCTCTTTTATCTTTATTCCCCCCAAACCCTATATTGAAGTGCAAAGCGGTTACTTCAATGCCTTGATCGATGAGCAATTTCATGGACAACAAACTATCCAACCCCCCACTAAATAGGGCTAAAGCTTTTATTTGTTTCATATGGCGACTAATTCTCCTTGTTTTAATTTCATAATGGCCTGGCGAGCCTTTTTTAAACAGATCATTTTTTCGCTAAAAGGGAGCGAACTTTTAGGGATTTCTTTGAGTTGCCGCTCAAAATAGCGCAAAATCAACAAACGCAATTCCTTTTCAAAACCCCCTTTTTTTAGGGGTAAATTCGCATCTAATAATAACGCAACTAATTTAGGGTCGTCCAATTTTTCTTGACACAAAGCGTCAAATTCTTGTTTTTTATGCAAGAATACCCCACTATGGATATAACCCACCGCCAAATCCAACAAGCTTCTGTCTTCTAAAAGATAGCGGATCACTAATTTTTCTAAAAATTCCAAACTGAGCGTGTTAGAAACATGAGCGAACTTTTGAGGGCGATTGGGTTTTTCTGTTTTGGGGTAAAAAGGCTGAAAAGAGGCTCGCTCTCTAATCCCTAAAACATGCAAAGGCGCTTGCAAAAGCGTGGCGATTAAGGGCTTGTATTCGCTTTGTAAAAGCAAGGAAAAGTTTTTTAAAAACCCTAACATTTCTTTAAGAGCCTTATCTTTTTCTAAAGGATCGTCTAAAACATAAGAACCCGCCATGCGCCTTAAAACAAATTCAATAAAAGCCATGGGGCGCGATAACAAGTCTTTTAAGGTTTCAATCTGGCCATTAGCGATCATATCCGCTGGGTCTAGGTTGTTTTCAAACAAAATCACACCCCCCCTCCTTTGCTCTTTAGCCAACATCAAACTCGCTTTATAAGCCGCATTCCGCCCTGCCTTATCCCCATCATAGCTTAAGAGAATTTCTGGATCGCCTTTTTTAAGCAAGGGCAAATGCGATGGCGTTAAAGCTGTCCCAAGCGTGGCTATGGCGTTTTTAAAACCCGCTTGGTGCAATAAAATCACATCCAAATACCCCTCTGTTACAATGACTTGCTTTTGTTTATAGATGTGTTCTTTAGCCAAATGATAGCCATAGAGCAAACTGGATTTATCAAAAAGCTTATTTTGGGGCGAATTGATATACTTAGCCGCTTTTTCTTTTAAGGTGCGCCCTCCAAAACCCACCACTTGAGCGCTAGGGCTATAAATAGGGAACATGATGCGATCCAAGAAGCGCAAATAGGTTTTATCCTCTTTATCGCTCTTGCCTAGCACGCCTAATTCAATGAGCTTGTCCTTATTCAAGCCTTTATTTTCAATGCCGTAATCAATTCTATTCGTGCATAAGCCTAATTTAAACGCTTTGATGCTCTCTAGGCTAAGCCCTCTTTTTTGCAAATAATTCAAAAAAAACGGGGCGTTAAAAAGCTCTTCTTGATACAACGAACTCACCATTTCTAAAAGGTGGTAGTCTTCTTTATGATCGTAATAAACGCCTTTGTCATACTCTAAAGCTACATTGAATCGGTGGGCTAATTTCTCAAGCGCTTCCACAAACGAAAGCTTTTCAAACTCCATCACAAATTTAATGCTATCCCCGCTCGCCCCACACCCAAAGCAATGGTAAAACCCTTTAATTTGATTGACGCTAAAACTCGCGCTCCTTTCTTCATGAAACGGGCAACAAGCCATGTAATTCGAACCTGATTTCCTCAAATCCACATAAGAGCTAATGACTTCTACAATATCTATCGTTTGTAAAAGGCGATCAATGGAACTTTTAAGAATCATTTTTCATGCTTTCTCCAACGGGCTTTTTTGGTTTGACTTTCTCAAAAGGGATTATACTCAATAAATAAAATCTTCAAAAAGGTTTGTTAATAACGCCCCTTTTTCTAATCCTTATATTTTTAAACTAATGAAACTTGATATAAATAGACTTAATAATCCTTATAATTACAATCTTAGCTTTGGTTTTATGGCTTGACTTATCCCTAAAAATGCGCTATAGTTGTGTCGCTTAATAACAATAAGCGCTAAATTTCTATTTTATTTATCAAAACTTAGGAGAACTGAAATGAAGTTTCAACCATTAGGAGAAAGGGTCTTAGTAGAAAGACTTGAAGAAGAGAACAAAACCAGTTCAGGCATCATCATCCCTGATAACGCTAAAGAAAAGCCTTTAATGGGCGTAGTCAAAGCTGTTAGCCATAAAATCAGCGAGGGTTGCAAATGCGTTAAAGAAGGCGATGTGATCGCTTTTGGCAAATACAAAGGCGCAGAAATCGTTTTAGACGGCACTGAATACATGGTGCTAGAATTAGAAGACATTCTAGGCATTGTGGGCTCAGGCTCTTGCTGTCATACAGACAATCATGACCATAAACATGCTAAAGAGCATGAAGCTTGCTGTCATGATCACAAAAAACACTAACAAACATTATTATTAAGGATACACAATGGCAAAAGAAATTAAATTTTCAGATAGCGCGAGAAACCTTCTATTTGAAGGCGTGAGACAACTCCATGACGCTGTTAAAGTTACCATGGGGCCAAGAGGCAGGAACGTGTTGATTCAAAAAAGCTATGGTGCTCCAAGCATCACTAAAGATGGCGTGAGCGTGGCTAAAGAGATTGAATTAAGTTGCCCGGTGGCTAACATGGGCGCTCAACTCGTTAAAGAAGTAGCGAGCAAAACCGCTGATGCTGCCGGCGATGGCACAACCACAGCGACCGTGCTGGCTTATAGCATTTTTAAAGAAGGTTTGAGGAATATCACGGCTGGGGCTAACCCTATTGAAGTGAAACGAGGCATGGACAAAGCCGCTGAAGCGATCATTAATGAGCTTAAAAAAGCCAGCAAAAAAGTGGGCGGTAAAGAAGAAATCACCCAAGTAGCGACCATTTCTGCCAACTCGGATCACAATATCGGGAAACTCATCGCTGACGCTATGGAAAAAGTGGGTAAAGACGGCGTGATCACCGTTGAAGAAGCTAAGGGCATTGAAGACGAATTGGATGTTGTAGAAGGCATGCAATTTGATAGAGGCTATCTCTCCCCTTATTTTGTAACGAACACTGAGAAAATGACCGCTCAATTGGATAACGCTTACATCCTTTTAACGGATAAAAAAATCTCTAGCATGAAAGACATTCTCCCGCTACTAGAAAAAACCATGAAAGAGGGCAAACCGCTTTTAATCATCGCTGAAGACATTGAGGGCGAAGCTTTAACGACTCTAGTGGTGAATAAATTAAGAGGCGTGTTGAATATCGCAGCGGTCAAAGCTCCAGGCTTTGGGGACAGAAGAAAAGAAATGCTCAAAGACATCGCTATTTTAACCGGCGGTCAAGTCATCAGCGAAGAATTAGGCTTGAGTTTAGAAAACGCTGAAGTGGAGTTTTTAGGCAAAGCCGGAAGGATTGTGATTGACAAAGACAACACCACGATCGTAGATGGCAAAGGCCATAGCGATGACGTTAAAGACAGAGTCGCGCAAATCAAAACCCAAATCGCAAGCACGACAAGCGATTATGACAAAGAAAAATTGCAAGAAAGGTTGGCTAAACTCTCTGGCGGTGTGGCTGTGATTAAAGTGGGCGCTGCGAGTGAAGTGGAAATGAAAGAGAAAAAAGACCGGGTGGATGACGCGTTGAGCGCGACTAAAGCGGCGGTTGAAGAAGGCATTGTGATTGGCGGCGGTGCGGCTCTCATTCGCGCGGCTCAAAAAGTGCATTTGAATTTACACGATGATGAAAAAGTGGGCTATGAAATCATCATGCGCGCCATTAAAGCCCCATTAGCTCAAATCGCTATCAATGCCGGTTATGATGGCGGTGTGGTCGTGAATGAAGTAGAAAAACACGAAGGGCATTTTGGTTTTAACGCTAGCAATGGCAAGTATGTGGATATGTTTAAAGAAGGCATTATTGACCCCTTAAAAGTAGAAAGGATCGCTTTACAAAATGCGGTTTCGGTTTCAAGCCTGCTTTTAACCACAGAAGCCACCGTGCATGAAATCAAAGAAGAAAAAGCGGCCCCAGCAATGCCTGATATGGGCGGCATGGGCGGAATGGGAGGCATGGGCGGCATGATGTAAGCCCCCTTGCTTTTCTTCTTCTCTTGATATAAAAGCTCTCTTTTTGGGGGCTTTTATTTGACAGAACCGCTCGCTTTTAAAAACGCACAACAAAAAATCTCTGTTAAGCTTTTATCATTAGCACTCCATTAAAACAAAACCTAAAAACCCTTTCCAATACCACCCAAACAAACGTGCAAAAATGCAAAATTCTAAAATTTTCTCCAAATGACAAAAAAAA